>JAFGNG010000077.1 GCA_016927125.1 Planctomycetota bacterium
GTAGGTGATATAACTCTCTTTCAACTCGTCCTCGATCCGGATATCGCGGACGCCGGCGGTAGTAACAAGGTTTTCTTCTGGGGTCATATGTTTAAAGCTTCCTCTGGTTGCAATTTTCCAAGCTGATAAATTTTCAGGTTAAGGTTCCGTTCCTTTAGGCATCCAAGTTAACCACATCCGCGGAATGTTTCTCGATGAATTCCCGCCGCGGCTCCACCAGTTCGCCCATCAAAGTGGTGAAGAGATTGTCCGCATCGGCAGCGCTGCCGATGGTAACCTGCAGCAGGGTGCGGCGATCGGGGTCCATGGTGGTTTCCCAGAGTTGGCCCGGGTTCATCTCGCCCAAGCCCTTGTAGCGCTGGATGTCCAGGCCCTTGCGGCCCATCCGGCGCATGCCGTCGAGGACCTCCGCCAGGCTGCGGACGCAGATCTCGTCATTGCCGCAGATCAGGAAGAATTTCCCTTCGATCCCGGGGTCGGCCGGCGGGAGGTAATCATTCATGCTGAAGCCGATCTTTTCCAGGAACTTGGCGATTTTTTCAATATCCTTGTAGAAGAAATAATCGCGCAGGTGCATTACACGTTTCTTTTCCGCGCTCTCCTCCCCCTCTTCCTGCTCCTCACTCTCTCCGTTCTCGGTCTTGATCGAGGTTTTGAATTCAAATTCTTCTTCCAGGACTTCGAGCGGCGCTTTTTGCTCTTCGGCACGGATAAAGCTCTTGAGCTCGGCGTCGTCGGAGAAAAAATGCTCCTGCTCGTCGAGTTCCACGCGGTACTTGGGGAAGGAGCCGAATTCGGAGCGAATTTCGATATACCGCTTAATGGAAATATTGCGCTTGCTGACCGCGCGGACGAGGCGTTCCAGCTTGGACATGTCGTCGAGGAGCTGGCTCAGATCAGCGCCTTTGATCTCAATGGAAGCGCCGTTGTTGCGGTAGACCAACTGGGTGCCTTCGGTTCCCAGGGAGAGCAGTTTTTTGTTCATTTCCTCATCGGTCAGGACGTAATCGGTCTTTTTACGCCGAGTAACCCGGTAGAGGGGCGGCTGGGCAATATAAATATTGCCGTTGGTGATGAGATCTTTCATGTGCCGATAGAAGAAGGTCAGGATTAGCGTCCGGATGTGCGAGCCATCCACGTCCGCGTCGGTCATGATGATGATCTTGCCGTAGCGGAGCTTTTCAATGTCAAACTCTTCCCGCCCGATGCCGGTGCCCAAGGCGCTGACAATAGAGCTGATCTCCTTGTTCTCCAGCACTTTGTCGAGGCGATGTTTTTCCACGTTCAGGATCTTGCCCTTCAGCGGCAGGATCGCCTGGGTGCGGTTGTCGCGGCCCACCTTTGCGGAACCACCGGCGGAGTCACCCTCCACCAGATAAACCTCGGTGCTTTCGCGGTCGCGCGAGATACAGTCGGCAAGCTTCCCCGGCATATCCGTGCCGGAGAGGGCGTTCTTGCGCCGCGCGAGGTCGCGCGCCTTGCGGGCGGCCATTCTGGCCGAGGCAGCCTGGAAGGCGCGGTTGACAATGTTGCGGGCAATGCCGGGGTGTTCCTCAAAGTATTCGCTCAAACCCTCGTTGACCGCGGTTTCGACCAGTCCCTGGACCTCGCGGTTGCCGAGCTTGGTCTTGGTCTGGCCCTCGAACTGCGGGTTGGTGAGGCGGACGCTGACCACGGCGCTGATGCCTTCGCGGCAGTCATCGCCCTGGAGGGCGTCGTCCTTGATCACGTTATTCTTCTTGCCCCAGACATTGATGCACCGGGTGATCGCCGACCGGAACCCGGAGAGATGGGTGCCGCCTTCATGGGTATTGATATTATTGGCAAAGGAAAGCACGTTTTCGCTGTACCCGTCGTTGTATTGCAGCGCGACCTCGGTCTCGGTATTGGAATCCGGATCGTTTTTCTCTATGTAGATTACATCCTGGTGGATCAAGGTCTTGTTCTGGTTGAGGTGCTCCACGAAGGCGCGGATCCCGCCCTGGTAGAGATAGGTGTTGCTGTGGTCTTCCTTGCGCTCGTCATCAATGGTGATGCTAGCGCCTTTGTTGAGGAAGGCGAGCTCCTGCATCCGGTTGGCGAGGGTGTCATAGTCAAAGGAGAGTTCATCGACATCCTTGAAGATTTCGGCATCCGGCTTGAAGACGATCTTGGTGCCGGTGCGGGTGCTGTTGCCGTGTTCCTCGACCGCGCCGACCGGCAGGCCGCGCTCAAAACGCTGGAAGTGGATCTTGCCGTCGCGGTAGACCTCCGCTTCCAACCATTCAGAGAGGGCGTTGACTACGCTCACGCCAACCCCGTGCAGGCCGCCAGAGACTTTATAAGCGGTCCCTTCAAACTTGCCGCCCGCGTGAAGTTTGGTCATAACCACAGTGAGGGCCGACATCTTCTGATCTTTATGCCAGTCAACCGGGATCCCGCGCCCGTCATCAACAACGGTTACGGAGTTGTCGCTGTTGAGGGTAATCACCACCCGGGAGGCGTGCCCGCCCATGACCTCGTCAATACAGTTATCCACCACCTCATAAACCAGGTGATGCATGCCGCGCACCCCGGTGTCGCCGATATACATTCCGGGCCGGAGCCGGACTGCCTCCAACCCCTCAAGAGCCTTGATTGAATCCGCTTTGTAATCTTTGCTTGTATCCTTACCCATAGACCCCTCCTGATGTCGGCTTTTCAGCCAAATGGAACTTAATCTTGTGCACCGCGATCTCCGGCGCGATTTCCTGGAGCGCCCGCAGCAATGACTCCCCGCTGAATTGTTCAAATTCAGCCCGGAGCGCGGGTGAAAACACATCGACATGGAGCGTCCCGTTACGGCAGCCCCGGATTCTGGTTTTGGAAGCGATTTCTTCGCCGGCAGCCTGCTGCCAGAGCTCGATGACATCCTGGTTGCGGAGCATCCAGCCTACCCCGCTCTTTTTTAAAAAAGCCTTCAGCGAGGAATCGAGGCCTTCAATCCGGCCAATGTCATAAAACCGGTTTTTAGCTGCTGCCATTTTGCTTTCCTATGTCAGCCGCGGCCGCCCGCGGTTTTTAATTGCTGCTTTCTCCTTTAGCGGAGTTCGCGCCGAAGCTTTTCCCTGACCCGGAGGATTGGATAAAGCGGTGTTGCTCTACTGACTAAGCGCCGGTCCGGGTGCATACCGGACTCACCACATAGGTATACCCCTTGGTGTCTATCCGGGTGGGTGAGTCCTGGTCATGAATCTGCAGGGTTATGGTTTCTTCCTGCAGCACCTTCAAGACATCCTGCAGATAGGTGTAATTGAAGCTGACCTCGGTGGCGCCGCCCTCGATCTCGGCTTCGATTTCGATGCTGGCGTTGCCCGCCTGAACCGAGCTGGCTTTAATCTCCAGTTTTCCGTCGCCCGCCGAGAAGGTAATCGCGCGAGTTTCCTGGTTGGCGACATGCGCCGCCTGGCGCAAGGCCTCGGCGAGGCGGGTGCGGTCTACGGTAATGCTCTTATCAAGGTCCTTCGGGATCACGTTGGCATATTGGGGGAAGTTCCCCTCAATCAAACGCGAGACAATGGTTGCCCGGGAGGTTTGGGCAAATAGTTGTGAGTTGGTTATCTGTAATTTGATAATCTCTTCGTTGGGGAGAATCCGGAGAAGCTCGTGCATCCCCTTGGCCAGCACGATCGCGGTCCTGGCTTTCTTGAGTTTCTTTCGCAGGTTCTTTTTAGAAAGCGCCAAGCGAAAGGTATCGGTCGCGACCAACTCCAGGTGTTTGCCTTCCAGGGAAATAAAAACCCCGGCGAGGGAATACTGCTGTTCTTCGCGCGCAGTCGCAAAGAGGACTTCCTTGATCGCCCTTTCCAGATCGGCCGCGAGGATCTCGGTTGCGTCCGCTTCCTCAAGGGTGGGAACTTTGGGAAAGTTTTCCGCCGCTTCTCCGGGTATATTGAAGGTTGCGGCCTCGGTGGTGAGCTTCGCCCGGGAGTCAATAACTTCAAGGGTGAGGCTGTCGCCCCAGGCGTCGCGCACAATATTATTTAGCTCCATGGACGGCAGGAGAACCGTTTCCGGGTCCTTCAGATCTTCAACCTCCAGGCTGTAGCGCATGCCGACCTCGAGATCCGTGACGGTCATTTCCACGCGGTTTTTATCCACGCCTTCGAAGCAGATGTTCTGCAAAATGGGTTTGGCGCTTCTGGTAGGAACAATGCTCGACAGGATTGACAGGGCTTCATAAAGTTTCGCTCGGGAACAGGTAAATAGCATTGGACAATCTCCCACAAGCCAGAAAACATCTTAAATAAAGAGTTATATAATTATAACAAAAAGTACTATATTTATATAGTATTAAACACCTGTTGAACGACGATTATAATAAGTTTTTAAACGATTAAATAAAAATGACTTATGAAAACCAACACCAACAAAAACCACCTGATGCCGGGATTTATATTACCGGTTGTCCTGGGTTGATAAATACCCCTGCGCAGAACGCAGAATTAAACGTAATTAACCACAGACAAACGGGCGGCATGCTGGAAATCAACAGGGGACCAACAGCTTTTGTTTAATGGAATCAACCGCGCCATGAATCTTGGGATCCGCTTCCATCATCCCGATAATTCTTTCGCAGCCATACTTAACCGTGCTATGGTCACGCCGACCAAAATGAAAACCCACCTCCTCCAGAGACGCGGTGGTAATCTCCCGGACCAGAAACATGGCAATGTGCCTGGGCAAGACCAAGGAGCGGGCGCGTTTCTTGGAAAGCATGTCTTCATATGAGATGTTAAAGATCTCGCAGGTGGCTCGTTGAATTTCCTCAATAGTAAGGTTCCGGTTATCAGCAGCCGGGAGGTACTCGCGGAGCACCTCTTTGACAATCGTGAGATCAAGGTCCTGGTTAAGCAGCGAAACATACCCCAGCAGCTTTAACAAAGCCCCATTAAGCTCGCGGATGTTCCCGCTGACATTTTGCGCAAGGAAACACCGAATCTTTTCCGGGAGTTGCAGATCATACTCCGCAGACTTCTGGTTAATAATCGCCAGGCGCATCTCCATCGTCGGGACGCCGAGTTCAACAATCAAACCCCACTTAAAACGGCTGAGAAGCGTTTCGCTGATATTTTCCATGGACTTCGGCGAAACCGTGGAAGAGAAAACAATCTGTTTGTGGGAATTGAACAGGTTGTTGAAGACGTGGAAGAGCGCACTCTGCGCCCCCGGCCTGGAGGCCAGGAAATGCACATTATCAACAATCAGCACATCGGCATGGAGATATTTATTATAAAAGGACTGGAGCTCGTCCCGCTCAGTGGCTTTTTCAATGTCGTGGATAAAGGCTTCACAGGAGAGATAAACCACGTTCAAAGATGGGTGCGTCTCCTTGATTAACTGGTAACAAGCCTGCAAGAGGTGGGTTTTCCCCATCCCCACGGAGCCGTGAATAAAGAGGGGATTATAAGCCTTTCCCGGGTCAAGGGAAACCGCATACGCCGCGGCTCTGGCCAGGCGGTTGGGGTGGGCTGAAACAAGGGAATCAAACTTGTAATGACTGTTAATAACATCTTCATTTTTAATCACTTGGCGCTTACCTTCAGCGGCCACAACCCCGACCTCTTCCCCACCCTCCTTGGCAACATACTTCATAAAAGGAAGATCCTTCTCATCGGATAAAAATACGGAGGGACGAGACTTACCGTCGGCAGCCGCTTCACTTAACAAATGGAGGTGATGGTTGGTGATAAAGGGACGAAGTGATGAATCTTTCAAAGAAACTACCAAATCACGATCCGAAGATCTGACAAACCCGAGACGGTTCATCCATGGTGAAAGCAATTCATAATGGGGATTTTCCTGCACACGCCTACAGATAGAGCTCCATTGTTCTTTTGTGTGGGCTTCCACGTTTCCCCCCTCCCAAACAAAATTTTAATAACACTTTAACAACCAGCTTATAAAAACTGGTCTAAGCAGATGTATCTCCCAAATTATAAGATAGAAAGCAGACCGAAAGACTTTCCAATTGTATAAGTTTTCCACAAAAGCGCAAAAAAATTCCCAACTTTTTCTGAAAATAAACATACCATAGAGGTATAATAAAAACGCTGGAGCATTTACAAAAACCGTCAAGGGAGTTTTCTGTCGGAGGATAGGAGAATGGGCTAAAAGATTTACCAGAATAAATTAAAGACCAGGCCGGAAAGAATTTTTGGGTAAAAGTAAGTGGATTTCTGGGGCATAACCTCGCCGGCATGGCTGACTGCGCGGACCTGGTCCATGGTGGTCGGGCGCATCAGGAAGGCGCATTGCACTTCATTGTTTTCCACAGCCCGGGAGAAAGACTCCTCAGCGGAGCGCAGATAGAGGATATTCTCCTTGCGTAAGAGCTTTTCTTCATCAATTCCGAGCAGATCCTCAAGGATCAGCAAATGCAGAACGGAAACATCGAGTTTCCGCCAGGGCTCAGGCTTATCTGCCGCGCGCAGATCCATAATTTTATCATCTTTAAGAGTCAGCTCGTAAAGTTCTTTACCAATTGCAAGACCAAAAGCAGGAGGCCCAGAACTCTTTGAAATAATGTCAATTATGATTTTTTTACTGCTTTTTTTCACCTTAAAATGCTCTTTGCACCCAGTCAGCAGTTTCTCAGCATCGAAACCCTTAATCCCATGGATAAGGCGGTGGGTGGGTCCGATAACAAGGCCCTGGTCGGTTATCGGAACGCACATCATCAGGATCCAGTCACAGTCCAACTCACCTAAGGGTGGCGGGGCCTGCCCCGCAGCCTGCATGGCGTCCCGCACCTCGTTGCGGTAGTTGAGCGCGGTTTCATAGCGGTGGTGGCCGTCGGCGATGAAGATCTGGGAGGCCGCGGCAGCTTCGCGGACCGCGTGGACCTTATCATCATGGTCAATTACCCAGAAGCGGGTTGCGGTGTCATCATCATCATTAACCGAAAGGGTAGCCTTCCAGTCAACCAGTCTGTTTAGCAATGAAACCAGCGCCTGGTTGTCATCGGAAAGGAAGCCAAAGACTGGCTCTGGGTTTCCGCGGAATGCCTGCATCAGCTTCAAACGGTCGGCCTTCGGACCGGAGAGGGTGCGCTCGTGGGGAAAGACCGAGCCCTGGCCGAACTCTTCCAGCAACACGCGGCAAATAAAGCCGCGACGGAGATGAGTTTTACCAGCGAAAACAAATTCCTGTTCACATAAATAGATTGAAGACTTGTCGTTATAAAGGGTACCCTCCTCGCGCCACTGGGTGAAATGCGCGGCCGCGCGCGAGTAGCGGTTATTCGTGTTACTATCATCCGAATGTTCAATCCCAAGGATAATCCGGATGCAATTGTGGGGGTCGCGGGCATAAAGCGCCTGCTGCTGCGCGGAGTCAATCACATCATAAGGCGGGGCAACAACCTTCTCTACCTCGACCTTGTCCGGGTTGTAACGCCACCCTGCAAAAGGAGATAACGTGGCCATGGTGTTTGTCTTTCTAGATTTGAATAATTGTGATTAATACCGATAATAATCCGGTTTATAGGGTCCGTCCACCGGGATATTGATATAGCCCGCTTGCTCCGGCGACATCCGGGTCAGCTTGGCGCCGAGTTTATCAAGGTGGAGGCGCGCAACCTCTTCATCCAATTTTTTGGACAAGGTATAAACGCCGATCTCCTTGGGTTGGGTCCAGAGATCGATCTGCGCCAAGGTCTGGTTGGTGAAGCTGTTGGACATGACAAAGCTCGGGTGGCCGGTGGCGCAGCCCAGGTTGACCAGCCGGCCTTCGGCCAGCAGGAAGATGCTATGCCCGTCGGGAAAGCTGTATTTTTTGACTTGCGGCTTGATCTCGGTCTCGACAACGCCGGGAAATTTTTTGAGTTTTGAAACTTCGATTTCATTATCAAAATGCCCGATATTGCAGACAATCGCCTGGTCCTTCATCTTGCTCATGTGTTCGATCGTGATAACGTTGCAGTTCCCGGTGGTGGTGACAAAGATGTCTGCCAAGGGCAGCGCGTCTTCCATGGTTAAAACCTTATAACCGGCCATGCACGCCTGCAAGGCGCAGATGGGATCGATTTCGCTTACCATTACCCGCGCGCGGTGGCTGGCGAGGGCCTCGGCGGAACCTTTACCCACATCCCCAAAGCCGCAAACCATGGCAACCTTGCCGGCAATCATCACATCGGTTGCCCGCTTGATGCCATCGACCAGGGACTCGCGGCAGCCGTAAATATTATCAAATTTCGATTTGGTGACCGAATCGTTGACATTGATTGCGGGCACCAGAAGCTTGCCTTCCTGCTCCATCTGGTAGAGGCGGTGGACACCGGTAGTGGTTTCTTCACTGACGCCCTGCCACTCGGCAGCAACCTTGTGCCAGAACTGCGGGTCCTTGGCCAAAGTATCCTTAAGCAGCGCATTGATGATTTGCAACTCTTCGTTACTGGTAGGCTCATCCAGGAGGGCGGGATTATTTTCGGCTTCGTAGCCACGGTGGATAACCAAGGTAGCGTCGCCGCCATCATCCACGATAAGTTGCGGTCCCTTGCCACCCGGCCAGGTGAGGGCCTGGCGAGTGCATTCCCAGTACTCCTCCAAGGTTTCGCCTTTCCAGGCAAAAACCGGGACCCCGATCGCGGCAATCGCGGCTGCGGCGTGATCCTGGGTGGAGAAAATATTGCAGGAGGCCCAGCGGACCTCGGCGCCGAGTTCAACCAAGGTTTCAATCAACACCGCGGTCTGGATGGTCATATGCAGGCTGCCGGTGATGCGCGCCCCCCGCAACGGCTTCTGCGGGCCGTATTTTTCCCGGGTAGCCATCAGCCCCGGCATCTCTTTTTCGGCAATTTCAATTTCCCTGCGGCCGAAATCTGCCAAGCTAAGATCTTTGATTTTATAATCTGGTTTCGCGGGAGTAACTGACATCGGAACCTCCTTATATGTTGGCAAGGCAAAATCTTTTGCATAAAAATATTAACAGACAAACCCCCTACTTATCCTTCTTCATCAGAAAAGGGATAGTATTATCAGACCAAGAAGAATACAGAAAATCCTTCCGGAGCGCAATGTTTTTTAGCTTCGCCGGGGAAACCCTATCGCCGCGAGATCTTGATACTCGCCACCGCGATAAAGAGGACCAGGCCCACCAGGACCAGGACCAGCATCAAGGTCGCGGTAATATTGCTGACCGCGGCAATGTGGATGGTGCAGTCCTTGTCAACCGCTTCGATAGTTTCAATCCCGAAATAACCCTCGCATTTAATGGTGGAGGTATAGTCGCCGATGGAGACATCGGCGGCCGGGGTAATATTCGCTTCGATCCCCGCTTTCTCGCCCGGCTCAATCATCTCCAGGACCTTCGGGGTAAGGGTTCCCTCCCACTCCAGGGGCAGGTCCAGCTCCGGGGTAATGCGGCGGAGCGCCAGGGTGCCGGCGTTGATAATGGAAAACTTGAAACTGACCGGCTCGCCCTGCTTGACCTCCTTATAGGAGTTGGCCAGGAGGATCTCCAGCTTGCCGGTGCCCTTGGGGTTGAGGATGAGCGAGGTCCGGTTGCCTTTCAGCGGGGTAATCTCCTCGTCCGGGATCGGGGCATCGGGATATTTTTGCTGCAAGGCGTAAATGTTCTTCAATTCCGCCTGGCGGGTAATAATGATTACAAAATTAATTTCGGAATCGACCAGCTTCTGGTCCAGCTTTTCCGGAATGGAAACTTCCAGGTTAAGATTCTGCTTGGAGATGTCGCCGGTAAATTTCAACTGGGTAATCCTGGCGCCGCTGCGGGTGTCCAGGAAATTGAAGGAAAGCTCGCGGGGAAGATTCAAGACCACCAGGGCGAAGCTCTGTTCGGTCTTGGCGAGGCGCTCAAATTCCAGCTCATAGACAACCTTGTTGCCAAGTTCACCCTGCTGCGCGTACTGAGTGGTTGTGATGGTGGGGAGATCCTGCACCGCCTCTTTTTTCAGGTAAACCGTATATTTTTTTTCCTCTCCCAGGTATTCAATCGCAATCGTGATGTCTTCCACATCCCTTTCCAAAAGCGCAAAGGTCAGGGTTTTCTCTTCCCCGTAGTTTAGATCCTCGATAATCAACTGGTAAGGATCGCCGATGATGGTGGCGGCGCCACTGCGGAGACTGACCACGACGTTTTCAATCTTCAGCAAGGCATTGAGCTCCGATTCGGGAAACTCCCGATCCTCCTCTTCCATTACCACCCGGGCTTTGTTGATATCGCTGTCATTGCGCAGGGTGACGGAAGCCAGGATCCTGCCGTCTTCCGCTCGGTATTTTTTCGCGTCCACGACGGTGATCAGGGTGGCGTCCTTCAAAAACTCCAGCTTGGTGGTGTCCAAATCATTCTTGGCCTGCTGGTATTTGAGATCCGCCTGCTCATAAGCCTGCTGCGCCTTGTTGAGATCATCCAGGGCGTAGATTCGGCGTTCAAAAAGATTTTTCGTCTCCTCCCAGTCTACCTTGGCCTGGTTCCTGGTGGATTCGGCCTGCTTGAGGGTAAGCTTGGCCTTTTCAATTTTGATGCGGTTGAGAAGATCATCCTTCGAAAGGGCCTCGCTGGTTTCGGGCGCTAAAGTTTCTGCCAGCACCTCCGCCTCTACGGCAGGAGCATCCATCTCAGGCTCACCAGCGTAAGCACAAAAAGTTAAACCCGCTAAGAAGGCGAGGACAAGGATAAAGGAGAAACTATGATTTTTATTCCGCATGATCTGACCTTTCTGCTTCCTTCCCGATTTCCAGGGAAGAGACTTCGAAATAACGCATGGCGCTGCGCAAACTTTCCTGTGCCCTCATCACGGTAATCTGCTGGCTGAAATACCTGTCCTGATCGCTAAAATAGCGATCACGGAAGGTTTCCAACTGGTCATCACTGATTTTACCCAGCTTCTTGAGTTCTTCCTGGACCTGCAACCGCTCCCAGGAAATCTTTGCAGTCTGATCGTAAATATCCAGTTGTTTGCGAGATTCCAGCAGGGTCTGGTGAAGCTTGCGGACATTGTTTTCCACAGAGTCAATAGTATCCCGCAAAGCAAAACGCGCCTCCACCAACTGCTCTTTTTCAATTTTGTAATTGGAATTGCGCTCCAACCCGTCGAAGAGCGGCAGCTCCAGGCTGAGATTAAGGTAACGCTCATCTTCCTCGTATTCTACTCCCGGCGGTTCGGACGGGATATTGCGTTCGGCGAAGCTGGAGAGCTCGAAGGCGCCATCCTCGCCGGTCAGGGTCAGCCCGCCTTCATTGCCGCGCCGGCTATGGCCGACCTCCAGGGAGAGGTTCGGGGCGTATGCCCAGAGCGCCTGCCGGGTGGCGCGCAGTTGTTCCGCCACATTAATCCGGGCGCTGGCGATGCTGGTACTGCGGCGCAGGGCCAGGCGGATAATCTCTTCAAGTTCGAGATTAAATTGAGACCACTCCCCGGCCAGCTCCATTTCAAGGGCTTCCAGGGGCAGGCCGGTATAATGCAGGAGATCAATCTTCTGGCGGAGAAGTTCGCCCTCCAGCGAGTTAATCCTCTGCTCTTCATTGAGCACATTCAGTTTGGCGGTCAGGACATCCACTTCCAGAACCCGCCGGGCCTCTTCCAGCTCTTTAATTTTTTCATGGCGGGCCTTAAATTCCACCAGGAGTTTTTTGCGCTCTTCGATCTGCTGTTTGCGCATCAGCACGGTGAAGAACTTAACCCTAACGTTTGATAACACATCAGCAACGGTGTTTTCATAATCAAAAAGCGCGCTGGCCTGAGCGTCACGCACCGATGCGTCCGAGGAATTCTCTACACCGAACTCCAGGAGGGTCTGGTCGAGGCGGAGGGTATGCTCGCGAGCATGAGTCCAGCGGGGCGAGTCGGTTTCTTTAATGCCTTCTTCTTCAAGGTAATAATAAAGCTGCGGCAGGAAGCGGGAGTATTCCAACAATGCCTCCGCCTTGACCGCCCGGATCGCGGCGCGCCTGCCCTGGACACTGTCATTATAGGCCAGGCTGAAAGCCAAGCAGTCATCAAGGGTAACCGGCCCCTTGGCAAGCAATTCGCGGGCGTCTTGCTCGCGGCGGCTGGTGGCGTCCGGGGCGTCACGGTGCTGATCGATAATTTCATCGGTCTGGTAATCATCCTGCTGGTAGCGATCCCAGCGTTCGGTCGAGTCCTGCTCTCGCTGTTCCTGTTCGAGCTGCTCTTCGACTTTCTCCTGGATCAGGTCCGGGCCGCCCTTGTTAGCGGTGACACTGAAGGGGGAATGGAAATCACACCCCAGGATGACCAAGGGCAAAAGAAGATAGAGTAAGATTAACCCAAGACGTCTCTGCATAAAAGACTTTCTATTTTAAGCAATAATTTTATATAGCGTTATTACAGGGAAAACCCTTGCCACCATAGAAATATTGCAAGAAAATAACCGGAAACACATCTAAATTCAAGTAATTTTTGCCGTTAAAACTTGTTAATAACCTGTTAGCAGTCCTGGGAAAGAAAAGCCGAGCGGGATTTAATGGGTGATTTTACTGTATTTCAGGGATTTCCGGCAATTAGCCAAACCGCAAAGAAATGTATACTATTTTAAGGTGCTCAGGCCAACAGAGCATCAATTTCCGCTTTGATTGCGGTAATATGTTCCGGAGTAGTGCCACAGCAACCGCCAATTATGGAGGCCCCGGCCGAAACTAATTCTTTGATTCGGGAGGCCATCTCCTGCGGGGTTTCCCTAAAGACTGTCTTGCCAGCAATCAATTCCGGCACCCCGGCATTGGCGTGAACAAGGATAGGGAGACCTGCCTCAGCGCGCAGAAGCTTCACAATCTCAATCATTTGGGCAATACCATTACCGCAGTTACTGCCAATCACGTTGACCCCAAGGGCAGGCAGGGCGCGGGCAATATCCCGCGGGCTGATCCCCATCATAGTCCGGAAGCCGTCCGGGGCGGGATCGAAGGTGAAGGTCGTAATAATGTCGACTTCAGGGTCAAGCTTCCGGACCGCCCGCACCGCGCATTCGGCCTCTTCAAGCGCAGTCATGGTTTCAATGCAGAACACCTTGATCCCGGCCGAAAGGAGCGCTGCGGCCTGTGCGGAGAAGACCGCTTCCATCTCGGCAGCAGTGATCTCTCCCAGAGGTTCGATAAATTCCCCGGTCGGGCCAATCGAGCCAGCCACGACTGCCCCGGCGGCAACCCCCAGGCTGAGGCGGGCGCCGGCGGTGTTGAATTCGGCGACCCGGTCGCCATAACCGCTCTTCGCCAGTTTAACCGAGGAACCTCCAAAGGTATTGGTCAAAATGAGATCACTGCCGACGTCAACATAGCTCTTAGCCACGGCCTTGACCAGCTCCGGGTGGGAGAGGTTCCATTCCTCCGGGCAGTCACTGCTTCCCAAACCCAGACCTTGCAGTTGGGTCCCCCATGCCCCGTCGGAGACGAGGAGTTTTTTCTCAGCTAAACGATCAAGCAGGATACCCATGAGAAGTTCTCCCTGTTTAAACCCCACCAAGAGAAGAAAATTTAAAACCTCTAAGAATCAAGATGACCTGTAGAGTCTATCTTATCGAACAACTTGAAAAGGGAAATCATAAAATTTTTTTTACACCAGGTTGAGGGAATAATCCCAAATTTACCAGGAAGCCAGGGGCAGGGAAAGAGGATTCTGCTTGCGCAATCCGGGATCTTGCTCATAATTAAAGGGCGAAATTTAACAGAACCCAAATAAAATACTATAACGGAGAAGATAATGCGAAGACTGATGATCGGGGTCTCTGGCGTGCGCGGGATTGTTGGCGAAACCCTCACCCCCGAGCTGCTGACCCGGCTCGGCGAGGCTTTCGGCACCTTTACCAACGGCGGTAAGATTGTCATTGCGCGCGACACCCGCATCAGCGGCGAGATGGTCAAGCACGCGGTCCTCTCCGGCCTCCTTTCCGCCGGTTGCGAGATTGTGGATCTCGGCATTGTCGCCACCCCTTCGGCCGCGATCATGATCAAGGAACTGGGGGCCGACGGCGGGGTGGTGATCTCCGCCAGCCATAACGCGGTGGAATGGAACGCGCTGAAATTCTTCCGCCCGGACGGGGTTTACCTCGACGAGATGCAGGCGCGGCAACTGCTGAATATTTATTACCAGGGCGATTTTCGCCAGGTCAACTGGGACGGCGTGAGGGAGGTCAGCGAAAACCACACCGCCTGCGAACAACAC
>JAFGNG010000078.1 GCA_016927125.1 Planctomycetota bacterium
ACTCTCACCATGCCTGAAACCATGAGCATTGAGCGCCGGCGCATCCTGGCTGCCTTTGGCGCGCGGGTGGAGCTTACCCCCGGTGAGAAAGGCATGACCGGGGCGATTCAGAAAGCGGAAGAAATGGTAGCAAGTGATCCCGCCCGTTACTTCATGCCGCAGCAGTTCAAGAATCCCGCCAACCCCGCGATCCATGAGAAGACGACCGGCCCGGAGATCTGGAATGACACCGAGGGCGAGGTGGACGTGATTGTCAGCGGCGTCGGCACCGGCGGCACCATTACCGGCATCACCCGCTTCCTGAAAAAGATCAACGGGGATAAAATCACCTCCGTTGCGGTCGAGCCGGCGGCCAGCCCGGTTATTACCCAGACCCTGGCTCATGAAAAGATTGCGCCCGGCCCCCACGGCATCCAGGGCATTGGCGCGGGCTTTATCCCAGACATTCTCGACCTCTCTCTGATCGACCGCGTGGAGCAGGTCACAGACGAAGAAGCGATTGACTATGCCCGGCGCCTGGCCCGGGAAGAAGGCATCCTGAGCGGTATCTCTTGCGGCGCCGCGGTCGCGGTGGCGGTGCGGTTGGCAAAGCTGGATGAATTCGAGGGCAAGACCATCGTCGCCATCCTCCCTGATTCCGGAGAGAGGTATATCTCCACCGCGCTCTTCAGCGGGATTGGCGGGTAGTATTTACCAGCAAAGCTCTAAACAAAAGATAATCCGCTATGGCTAATCCGAAGATCCATCTTCTTTCCCCCAGCCTGCAAGCCTGGAAGAGCGAACATCCTGATCAGGAAATTGCGGTCCTGATGAGTGGCGGCGTGGACAGCAGCGTGACCGCGCTATTGCTTCAACAAGCCGGCTGGCGCGTGCTCGGCATCACCATGAAGATCCCGGTTGCCGCGAATGGACCTGCGGAAACTTCCTGCTGCGGGGATGAAGCCGTCTTCGTCGCCTCTAGCTTGAAAATCCCCCATTACTTCCTCGAAGTTGCAGAGGCGTTTGCCGAGCTGATCATCACTCCCTTCCGCCAGGCCTACGCCGAGGGCAGGACCCCCAGCCCCTGCGTGGATTGCAACGCGATTTTGAAATTCGGCCTGACCTGGGAACTGTTGGCACAGAACTTCGGCATCCGCTACCTTGCCACCGGCCATTACTCACAAGTCGTGGAGCAGGGCGGGAGAAGCTATCTGCGCCGCGGGAGTGATCACAACCGCGACCAAAGCTACTTTCTCTACCGCATCCCCCCGGCAAGGCTTCCCTTCCTGAAGCTCCCCATGGGGGGTTACAGCAAGGATGAAATCCGTAATATCGCGTCTGAAAATAACCTCCACGTGGCGCAACGGGCGGATAGCATGGAACTGTGTTTTGCGGGTGAGGGGGATTACCGCGCGGTTCTGAACGCGGAAGAGACCGGTAGGCCCGGCCCGATTCTTGACCTGGAGGGGAATATCCTGGGCGAACATCAGGGCATTGAGAATTATACCCTCGGCCAGCGCCGCCAGCTTGGGATCGCGGCCAAGGAACCGCTCTATGTCTTGAAGATTTCGCCCTCGGAGAACGCCATCACGGTCGGCACCCGTCCGGAAGCCTATCAAGCCGAAGTCCGCGCGGATAAGATTAATATCCTGATTCCCGAATCCCTCCGCGGGGGAGAGCGCCTGCTCGGCAGGATCCGCTCCACCGAGGAACCTACGCCCTGTGAAGTAACCACGGTGGATGAAGATTCTTTCACTGTCAGGTTTGACTCCCCCCGCTTCGCCCCCGCGCCGGGACAGCACCTGGTGCTGTATGATAACAACGATTACGTGGTGGGTGGCGGGACGATCTGCTGAACTTCTTAGCTGCAATATTCCTGCAGCGATTTCACCTTGAGGGTGCCTGACTGCAGGGCTTCAATACCCTGGCAGACTGCCTTGGCAGCACGCACCGTGGTGACCAGGGGAATGGAGCGCTCCATCGCGGTAGTGCGGATGGAGATCTCATCCAGCTTCGGATTTTTCCCGCTCGGGGTGTTGATCACCAGTTGCACCATCCCGTCGATCATGAGATCAACAATGTTGGGACGGCCCTCGGAGACCTTCTTCAAGAGGCGCGAAGCAATCCCGTGCTCTTTCAGGCACTCATGCGTGCCGGTGGTGGAGATGATTCCAAACCCGAGGTTCTGCAGGTGGTTGGCGATCTCCGGCAGGAACTTCTTATCCACATCCTTCACCGAGAGGAAGGCTACCCCCTGGGTCGGCATCTTCATGCCTGCGCCGATCTGGCTCTTGGCATAGGCCAGGCCGAAATCGTCATCAATTCCCATCACCTCGCCGGTGGACTTCATCTCTGGCCCGAGGACGCAGTCCACCCCGGGGAAGCGGTTGAACGGCAGCACTGCTTCCTTTACGCCAATGTGGCTGAATGCCGGGCGTTTCTTAAGGCCGAGTTCCTTGAGCGTCTTACCGAGCATCACCTTGGTCGCCATCTTCGCCACCGGCACACCCGTCACTTTGCTGACGTACGGCACGGTCCGGCTGGCGCGGGGGTTGACCTCCAGCACGTAGATAGTCTCGTCCTTAATCGCATATTGCACATTCATCAGCCCGCAGACGCCGAGTTCCAGCGCCAGCTTGGTGGTCGCGTCCTCAAGCTGCGCAATCAACTTCTTTGAAAGGCTGAAGGGCGGCAGGGCGCAGGCGGAGTCGCCGGAATGGATGCCGGCCTGCTCGATATGCTCCATAATCGCCGCGACATAGACCTCCTTGGTATCTGAGATCGCGTCCACATCCACCTCCACCGCGTCCTCCAAATACTTGTCAATCAGGATGGGACGGTCTTCATCAATGTTCATGTCCGCCTTGGTGCAGTACTCCAGCAGTTCTTCCCAGTACTTGCATAGCCCGGCTTCGTCATACACAATCTCCATCTTCGCCCCCCCGAGGACAAAGCTCGGGCGCATAATCACCGGATAGGAGATCTCCGCGGCGTGTTTGAGCGCCCCTGCAAGCGTAATCGAGGTTGCATTGGGGGCCTGTTGAATCTTCAGCTTCTGCAACATCGCCTTGAATTGCGCGCGGTCTTCCGCCCGGGCGATGGCCTCCACCGGGGTGCCGAAGATCTGCGCGCCCTCCGCCTGCAGCGCCGCCGCGATGTTGAGCGGGGTCTGCCCGCCGAACTGGACAATCAAGCCCTCGGGTTCTTCCCGCCGGATAATGGCAAGCACATCCTCCACGGTCAGCGGCTCGAAAAAGAGCCGGTCGGAGGTGTCATAGTCGGTCGAAACCGTCTCCGGGTTGCAGTTGACCATGATGGATTCATAATCCAGCTCGCGCGCAGCAAACGAGGCATGCACGCAGCAGTAATCGAACTCAATCCCCTGGCCGATGCGGTTGGGGCCGCCGCCAAGGATCATGACCTTGGGCTTGTCGCTCTTGCGGGTTTCGTCCTCTTCCTCGTAGGTGGAGTAGTAATAAGGCGTATACGCCTCGAATTCCGCCGCGCAGGTATCGACCAGCTTATAGACCGCCTCGATGCCACGTTCAATACGATGGGTGCGGACGGTCTCTTCATCGCTGTCCAGAAGCTTGCCGAGTTGCTTGTCGGAAAATCCCATCCGCTTGGCCTGGCGCAACCGGTCGTCGGCGATCGACTTCTTGCCAGTCAGGCTGAACGCCTTGAGCGCCGCCTCTTCCTCCACGATCTGCTTGATGTTTTCTAAATACCAGGGATCGATTGCGGTCAGTTCGTGGATCTCTGCAATCGTCATCCCCAGTTGGATGGCATAGCGGATGTAATACAGCCGGTCAAAACCGGGGATGGTCAGCTTGTTGTGGATTACCTGCAGGTCCAGGGTTTGCGGATCCAGGTCTTTGCTGTCCGCGCCGAGTCCCGCGCGCCCGACCTCCATGGAGCGCAGCCCTTTCTGCAGGGCCTCCTTGAAGGTGCGGCCGAAGGCCATCACCTCGCCGACCGATTTCATCGCCGTTGTCAACCGGGCGTCGCAGCCGGGGAATTTTTCAAAGTTGAAGCGGGGAATCTTCACCACGCAGTAGTCAATGGTCGGCTCGAAGCAGGCCGGGGTCTGCCAGGTGATGTCATTGCGGATCTCGTCCAGGGTATAGCCGACCGCGACCTTGGCCGCGATCTTCGCGATGGGGAAGCCGGTGGCCTTCGATGCCAGCGCGGAAGAACGGCTGACACGCGGGTTCATCTCGATAATCAGCATCCGCCCGGTCTGCGGGTCGACCGCCCACTGGATGTTGCACCCGCCGGTTTCCACGCCAATAGCGCGGATACAGCGGATCGACTCGTCGCGCATGTGCTGGTAGCCCTGGTCGGTGAGGGTCTGCACCGGGGCGACCGTGATGGAATCGCCGGTATGGACGCCCATCGGGTCGAGGTTCTCGATGGAGCAGACAATCACCACGTTGTCCTTGGAGTCGCGCATCACCTCGAGCTCGTATTCCTTCCAACCAATCAACGATTCCTCGATCAGGATTTCATCAATCAAGCTGGCCTTGATCCCCGACCAGGCATAATGCCGGAATTCCTCGATATTGTAAGCCACCCCGCCGCCGGTTCCGCCGAGGGTAAAGGCCGGGCGGATAATGCAGGGCAGGCCGATTTCCTCCAGAAGTCCCTCCGCCTCCTCCAGGGTGTGCGCCAGGCCGGACTTCGGCAGGGCAATGCCCGCCTCCTTCATGGTCTGCTTGAAGAGGTCGCGGTCCTCGGCGCGGGCAATGGTTTCCGCATCGGCGCCGATGAGTTCAATGCCCAGTTCTTCCAGGATCCCGGTCTTGGCGACTTCAAAGGCGGTGTTCAAACCCGTCTGCCCGCCCAGGGTCGGCAGGAGCGCATCCGGGCGTTCCTTGCGCAAAACCTTGGCGAGGAACTCCGGGGTGACCGGCTCGACATAGACATGATCCGCCGTCTCCACGTCCGTCATGATGGTCGCGGGATTGGAATTCAAGAGCACTACCTCATACCCCTCCTCCCGCAGGGCCTTGCAGGCCTGGGTGCCGGAGTAATCGAATTCGCAGGCCTGGCCGATAATAATTGGCCCGGCGCCGATGAGGCAAATCTTCTTGAGGTCAGTGCGTTTGGGCATAAGCTTTTATCATCTCCATAAAACTGCCAAAGAGATACTCCGAATCGTGCGGACCGGGGCCTGCTTCCGGATGGTATTGTACGCAAAAAGCCGGAATGCTCTTGTGCCGGAAGCCCTCGACCGTATTGTCATTCAGGTTCATATGGGTCACTTCGATTTCACTACTGGGAAGCGAATCCATGTCGACGCAGAAGCCGTGGTTCTGGGTGGTAATCTCCACCTTGCCGGTAGTCAGATCCTTTACGGGATGGTTGGCGCCGTGGTGGCCGAACTTGAGCTTGTAGGTTTTGCCGTTGAGGGCGAGCGCGAGGAGTTGGTGCCCGAGGCAGATGCCGAAGATCGGCTTCTTCCCCAGGAGCTTGCGGATCTCCTCCACCGCGTACATCACCCCTTCGGGGTCTCCGGGGCCGTTGGAGAGGAAGATGCCGTCAGGATTCTCCGCTAAAATTTCCTCTGCTTTCGTCGAAGCCGGCACTACCTTGACCTTGCATCCGAAGCTCACCAGGTAGCGCAGGATATTGTATTTGATCCCGAAATCGAAGGCCACAACCTTGCAAGGTTTGCCCGTCTCAGGTTTTTTCCACGCGCAGGGATCGGTCCAATCGTAGGTTTTTTTACTGGTGACTTCGCAGACGAGATCCCTCCCGACCAGCCCCGGCGAGGCCTGGGCCTGTGCCACCAGCTTCTTCGGATCATGGTCGCCCGCGGCGATCACCGCCCGCATCGCCCCGGCCAGGCGGATATGCTTGGTCAAGGCCCGGGTGTCGATCTCCGAGAGCGCGACAATATTATTTTCCACCAGGTAATCCCGCAGGGATTGCGAGTTCCGCCAGTTGGACGGGTAGGGGCAGTATTCCCGCACCACAAATCCCTCAACCTGCGGAGAGGCCGACTCTAGATCTTCATTATTAGTCCCGTAATTACCGATCAGCGGGTAGGTCATGGTCACGATCTGCCCATGGTAGGAGGGATCGGTCAGGATCTCCTGGTAGCCGGTCATCGAGGTGTTGAAGACCACCTCGCCCTCGGCCACGCCAATTTTGCCAAAAGAAAGGCCGTAAAAAATACGGCCGTCTTCGAGTGCAAGCATCCCTTTGGTCATCGCGATTAGGTTTCCTTCTTAAATTTATGCTTTGCCTGCCGGGTCCCGCTCCGCCTCCCCTGTAACCCAGGGCAGGGATAACTTGTCTGTTTCCCGTAACTCAGCTTGCAGGTTTTCATAATCATTACCTGTGAGGGACTGCAGCCGTCTTGTCAGTTGTGCCGGCACTGGTGATGAAAGCTCTCGGCAAAGCGGTTTTTCTCGAAAACGCAGCCGGTAATTCCAATTTGTTTATGATGTTATATATTTGTGAGCGTGACAGTCAAGGAAAATGAAAGATTAGAAATCCTGGGAAATCAGATTATTAACGCGCAACTACAAGAGTTTTCTCATCTTCGGTAATTTTTAAGCAGGTTTCCTGCGGTCATCACTTACCGGGTGAAGGAGAGGACTTGCAGGCAATGGTCGCTGGTGAGGGTGCTGTGAATCTGGTAGTCGGAGGTGGTGATCTTGGGGCCCACCAGGCACTGGTCAATTGCGTAGACCGGCAGGAGCGTCGGCCAGGTATAACCCCAGCCCTTCCCGGCAAGGTCATAAGCATGGGCGTATCCCGGGGGGAATTTGCTGAATCCCAGGGAGCGCCGCGGAGCGTTGAAATCCCCGACAATCAGGTCTGGCTCCTGCTGGATGGCAATGTCACAGACCCATTGCAAAAGCGGCGCCCGCTCAATAAAAATGCTGGAGGGGAGATCCACCACCAGGAGCTTGATCTCGATCTCACCAAAATTCCAGGCCACCGGGTAGGACTTGGCCTTGCCGTTAGTAATGCGCTGGCCTGAAACCAGCCGGTCCTTGGCGATTACCGACAATTCGCCGAGACGCAGTTTGATAAATTCTTCGCCTAACCCCTGCGCGATGGCGGTGTCGTCGACGTACTTCGACACCTCCGAGAGCACATAAATATCCGCTTTATATTTATTGAGCGTCGCAATTATGCTCTCTGTGTCGAGGTTGGTATGCATGATATTCCAGTGTACCAGGCGGCATTCCGCCATCTCCTCCAGTTCATCCGTCTGCTTAGTCCAATGGTTTTCAATCCCAATAGTGAAGAACGCAGGGGCAAGCAGCGCTACTACCGCCAGGACTACATAGTTCTTGCCCAGGTTGTACCAGGCAAACGCCGCGCCAAGCATCAAGAGGATTGCAGCCACGGGGGAGGGGAAGTAAAAGCAGAGCGCCGTCACCCAGCACCCATCCCGGAAGACCTGCCCGACAGTCCACACCAAGAGCAGGAACAGGATAATCACCACAAACAAGGACTTCGCCCTGCGGGACTCTTTCAGGCTGGAGTTTTTTAAGAAGCTGGGCACGCTGGACTCCGGAGTTAACAGATTAGCTGACAACTACTAACCTCACTGCCAATTAATCTTCCAGAGTGTAGTGTTAGGGAGCAATAGTTTTTTCAATATCAACTCGGTTTGATATGTCAATTAGATGTCACCCAGAAATCCGTATCCCAGATTGCATCGCCAAGAATATCCCAACTGCCTTCGATTATTTTTCTTGCAGCAAGAGATAACCAGAATCAAGTTTATCTCTCTTTGTTAATCTTGCTTCTGCTAATAATCAACGAATAGATGATTAATCCAATCACCGCAATGAGTTCGGGAAGCATCAGCCCAATACTCGGTAAAATTGATCTTTGATTTTGGATTAGGAAATAATCATGGATAGAGCTTATAAATCCCATAAATATCAGGCCTGTTATCAAAAATCTAAAAAACGTGAAGGTAATCCTGCGAAGAAATGAAATAATAATCCACAATAAACCAAGAGGCAGACCTATATAAAAAATCCCAAAAATAAATGACATTAACAATGTCAATATGAAATCCCATCCTCGCGAATATGGTAATTCAGGACAACCACCATTTAACCAAATTTGTGTCAGTATTGCTTGACGCTCAAATTCTAATATAATGCCAATCAGTCCAGCTCTCAGGAAAGACTGTACCACTTTCTTAAAGCAACTTGGAACCCCATCGCCAACAGGTTGTTTTACTGCAAACTTAAAGTTTATCAGTTTGCTGATGCAATATGCAATGCTTAATAAAAATACAACTATTTGAGGTGTGAGATTAGAACCCACAGTATTACCAAAATACTCTTTGTGGTTGGAAATTAAATAGTAGTCATTAATCCCCCCGATGAAGGCCATAGAGAGAATCGTCAAGTATGAAAGTTTAAAAAGATTAATGGCTGGGTTTTTGCGAGCATAAGTGATCCCCCAAATGATAGCGTATAATAACCCTAAAATAACACCATAAATAATCAGTACCATAATATGAATGCTTGGATTAGACCAAGGCTCACCACGAAAAAACAAATCTGGCTTACCCGCTGAAAGCCAGATTAAGGTGCCAATAATATCACGTTCGATAAACAGAAAGAAACCGACTAAAAATCCAACCAATAAACCATTTATACTAAACCTCAATTGCATTTTGGATATTCCTCACTAACATAAAAAAGAATCTATGAATCCTGCCATTCAATAATTCCCTTGGGAAGGTTTTTAAAGGGTATCCAGATTTATTCAAACATTTGTTCCCTTGTACTGTTAGGGTTGGTGTAACACGCCACTCAATAGAGATATTATAATCCTGAGGTGTTCCTATTGCTTTTAATGGAGTAGCTAAAGCTATATCCGATAGATTAATAGCTGGTATGCCAAAATGGCTTACCCTCTTGCTGGTAAATTTAGGATCAATTATATCTTCCCAGTAAAAAATTAAATCATACTCAAACTTTGCGCCAGATTTTCGATTACCAGTAACAAGCACATTCCCTTTAATTTTAAAATTTGATGTTCCGTGCAACAATTTATAACCACTATTATATCCATCTTCAATTATCATCTCTTGTACAATGTCAATACCTCCTGACTTATCTCTGACTCTTGCATCATCCTCTAAAATAAAATCATGCGTAAAACTTCTTATAAAGGCATTATTCCGCATATAATTTGACCAGTGCTCATTTGATAAGTTAATTTCTCCTCCATCACCATATAGCCAATAATAGAAAATAACATACCCTTCAGCATCTTCGAACAAAGACTCAGGTTCTATTTTACCTGGGTGATCCCAAAATGCTTTCCAGTTTATTGGTTTTGGAAAACTATCAGCCATGACAAACCCCAGCTCCTCCCCCTTCTTTACCTTCGGCAGCAGGCGGCTGTTGCCCTGGCGCAATTGGTTCAGCGTCTCGCGCGCGGCTTTGATGGTCTCGAAGGGGAGGGCGTCAAGCAGGTTGCGGGGAAACAACGTACTGAACTCATCCCGCAGCTCCTTCGTTCGCCCGAGCTCCCGCCAGGACTGGTCAATAATCGTTACCCTGCTCGCTTCCCTCTTCCCACCAGAGTGCAGGTCTACCTCCAGCCCGCCATACTCTTGTAGCCTCGCCTTCGCCTTGCACAAAGTCTTAATGATTTTGTCAAGCGCCTCTGCCTGCTGTTCGCAATGCTTCGCCTTCTCCTGGGACTCCCGCAAGGCAATGCCAAGATCCCGCAGCACGGTCGCTTTTATTCCCGGCGGGCGGATAGTATAGGTCAGGTCCTTGTTGACCTCCTTGATCTTGTTGCTGTAAATTTCTTCCCGCCGCCGCTCTTCCCTCGCCAAAGCGCGCACCTCCATAAAGACCTTGCGCGTGGCAACAGCAATCTTTTCAAGTTGCTTGCATAAGTTATCTAACTCATCTCGTTCGGAATTGAGATTGACAACCAGACTCTGCCCACTAGCACCTGTACTCATTGA
The DNA here is from genome assembly GCA_016927125.1 of Planctomycetota bacterium. Lineage (GTDB taxonomy): Bacteria > Planctomycetota > SZUA-567 > SZUA-567 > JAFGNG01 > JAFGNG01. Next base: position 9,950 of record JAFGNG010000078.1, read on the forward strand.
AGCATCTCCGTGCTGTTATGTCTACTGAAAACTATAGAAATGTACTACACTACTGCGAATGCAAGGATATTCTACCCGTAAATAACCTGTGCCGGCGCACTCAGAGACAGTGCACCACCATAGACAATATACACTAAAAAGCGTAAATAGTCAAGC
>JAFGNG010000079.1 GCA_016927125.1 Planctomycetota bacterium
ATGGGGAAGCCAGCGCGGAGCGAGTGATTGACCTGATCACCTCTGGGGATCTGAAATGGAATGAGACCGGTTACAATGTCGCGCTTTCCCCGGAAGACGCCCCTGGCTGGATTATGCAGGAAGACAGCGGCACGCTGCAGGTCAAATACCTCGGCGGCACCGGTGAGGACCTGATTCATAATACCGGCACTGTTGGCGCACCGACCACGATCGCGGAAGACTCTTACCGTAATATTTATGTCGGCTATGGCTTGGCAGAAAGCCCGATCGCGGTTGTTGAAGGCCATGCCAGCATTGATTCCGATGTCGTCTCTACCCGGAATATGTTCATCGGCTACGGCGATGACTGCGATGCTTCTGTTACTATCGGCAGCGGCGGTTCTCTCAATGCCTTTGCCGGCAGCCTGACCATGGGTATCGGCACTGGCACGGATGCAACCCTGACCCTTGAAGGTGATGCTAACTTGAATGTTATGTATTACCTGATGATGAGCGATGCCACCTCCAATCCGACCCTTGCCGGCGGCTCAGCGGAACTGAATATTTCCGATTCCGCCCAAGTCGCTGCAGAATACATGATGGTCGGCGGTTATTACGAGCCCGGCGCCGCTTGTACAGTTAACCAGAGTGGCGGCACGGTTGCGTTAAGAGAAAACCTGTATCTCTCCCGGAATACCGAGGCAGGAGCCGAAGGCAGCACCTACAATATCTCCGGCGGCGAACTCCTGGTTGACGGCACCATCAATGTTGGTTTTGACAACGAAGATAACAGCGCCTCTTCGACTATGGATATCTACGGTTCCGCAGCCACCATTGCGGCCGAAGACCTGAATGTCGGCCAGACCTGCAAACTGAAGTTTACCGTTGACGAAGGCCCGACCTTCCAGGGCGGGGTAACGCCATTCAATATGTATGACGATCGCTATGAAAGCTACGCCTACTTCCAAGCGGAGTATGATGGCGATACCCTTGATGAAGATCATTGCGCAGTCATTGAGATGGCTTTCAAACCCGGCGCCGAATCTCTACTGGCGGCAGTGCCCGCGGGCACGGTTGGGCGTGGCATTGACATCATCAGGATCTTCACCCACTTTAACCTGAAGTGGCAGATGAACGATACCGGATATCTGCCCGGTGGCGGGGTTGGCGATCACCTGTACGGCTTCAAGCTGGTAGGTGAGAACTGGGCGGTTTCAGAAGTGACGAAGTATAACGTTCTGTATAACACCCCCGGTTATGGCACCTACGCCTGCTTGCGCATGGTTTACACCGGTCCCGAAGGCCCGATTCCGATGCCGACGGCCGATGCCGGACCGGATCAAACCGGCTTGGTCGCAGAAGAAATCGTCACCCTGGACGGCTCTGGAAGTTCCGTTACCGAAGGCCGTTCGATTGTCTCCTACGAGTGGGAGTGGGATGATGGCGATTATCACCGGATCGAAGACACTTCCGCGACTTCCCAGACTTACTTCTCGGTCGGTTCTCATACTGTAACCCTGACAGTTGTCAGTGATATCGGCGAATCCGATACCGACACCTGCCTGATTGAGATCCCGAGCGCGCGGATACCTGGCGATATCGATGCGAGTGACAAGGTCGACTTTGCCGACTTTAACATCTTGAAGACCTACTATAGCGTACAGGATGCCGACCTGTAATAATCCTGGAGTTTGCATAGTAGTCAGGTAATACCAGCAATATCAAGGCGCTACCCCGCAAAGGGCAGCGCCTTTTTTTTATTTAAAAAACACAGTTAAAATTTAATCCTCGATCACGGCCAGGTCTGCCCCCAACGCCGCCATCTCTTCCGGGAAGGTTGGGAAGGTAATGGCGACGGATTCAGCGGTGTCGATGGTAATAGGTTTTAAAGAGCGGAATCCCGCGAGGCAGAGGGCCATGGCAACCCGGTGATCGCCATGCCCGTGCACGCGCCCGCCGCGGAGTTCCCCGCCTGCAATGACCAGTCCGTCCTCAAGCTCTTCAACCTGCGCGCCGAGGGCGGTGAGTTCCTGCTTCATCACCGCAATCCGATCGGTCTCTTTCATCCGCGCCTGGGGAACATTCCGCAAGCGGGTTGTTCCCCGGGCGAAACAGGCCGTTACCGCCATGGCCGGAAGCGCGTCGGGGGTGGCATTCAGATCAATATCCGCGCCGATCAGCTCGCTGCCATAGACACGCAAGCCGTTGTCATCAATCGTGATCTTCGCGCCCATCGAGCGCAGGTAATCGATTACTGCCTTGTCGCCCTGGGGATCATCCAGGTCAAGCCCTTGCAGCAGGATCTCCCCTCCCGCCAGGGCTCCGGCGCAGAGAAAGAAGGTCGCGCTGGAGAAATCCCCCGGGATCTGGCGTTTAAAAGCAGGATAGCTTTGCCCGCCTGGAATCTGGAAGATAGACAGATTATCGTTGTGAGTATATTTTATCCCCAGCCTTTGTAGCCAATCCATAGTAATTCGTACATAGGGACGTTCGTGCAGCAGGGGAATATTCAGTTCCGTGTCTCCCCGGGTCAGCGGCGCAGAGATCAGCAGGCTGGTCAGGTACTGGGAAGTGGGGCATTCAATAGTGGTTTTCCCCCCTTTTAAGGGGCCGCCCACAACCAGGGGCGCGCAACCGCCGGGCCGCGTGGAGAAGGCGGTAGCACCCAGCTCAGCAAGGGAATTCAGCAGATTTTCCGCACTGCGCTTGCGGATCTGCGCGTCGCCGGTAAAGACAGTGCAGCCCTCGGCCAGGGCCGCAACCCCCATGATGAGGTAAAGGGTAGTACCGCTATTCTGAACATCAACCACGTTCTCCGCGGGCTCGATCCTGCCGCCGCGGCCTTCCACCACCCATTCGCCGGGATTGGTCTTAACCTTCGCTCCCAGAGCCCGGATAGCCTCCAGGGCAGCCCTGGTATCGCCGGAATCCAAGGGATTGCGGATTATGCTGGTGCCCTTCCCCAGCAGGCCGAAAACCAGCGCCCGGACGGTATGGCTCTTGGAAGATGGTACCATAACCTCGCCAGAAAGTTGGGATTTTGAGCTTTGCAGCAACATTTGTCTTCCCCGGTGCATCTTGTGATAAAGAAAATCCAGATTAACAACGAATATTTTAAAAGGTATCACTCTTATACTATATAATTGACGATAGTAACTTATAACAAAAAAGCAACTAATAACAGTTTTTTTAAAAAATACCAATGTAATAGATAACATCTTATCTATAAGGATTGCATATTATCAGGTCAATGAAAAAGGTTGCTTTTTAGATAACACTATGGTACGTTTGCTGTTCCAAAAAGAATTCGGTGTATTTTTGGCTAATTTAGCAGGCTTGTCTAAAATAGAGACATTTATAAAAGACAACATAAAGATTGACGGGAAATGGTTGTTCTGACTATTTAACCGGAAATTCCGGCAGTTTAATAACTAATTGGAGTCCATGATGCAGAGATTCAAGATCAAGCCAGTATTATTCCTTGCGGTTACAGTTTTATTCCTCTGTGCCTCCTTGTGGAGCGCTGAAGAATCCCCGGTAGTGGGTATAGATGAACTCATTAAAAACGCCAGGAGTGCGCAGGATTATGAACCGGTGTGGGAGATCGGCTGGGCTCTTGCCAGCCTGGGAGAAGATGCCCAAGCGCAACTCGAGCAGGAAGCCATGGGGGAGACCCCCTCCTCCGCCCTGGCCTGTGGTTATGCGCTGCTCAAGATGGGTAAGCAATATGAAGGCACCGTCGCCCTGGAACGGATTATAAACACAGCAGAATACCCATTTGACCGCAGGATTGAAGCTGCTGCCGGCATGGGCGTGGAAGGTGGGGAGTATACCTCCAGTCGCCTGCGGGCGCTGATGGCGCAAACAGAGCTTCCTGCGCGTCTCCAGGTTGAGATAGCCAAGAGCCTCTGGCGCTTAACCCGGGCGGAATCGGCAAAAGATCGCCTTTACGAGCTGGTGAAAGCAGACAGCGCCAGCGCCAG
>JAFGNG010000080.1 GCA_016927125.1 Planctomycetota bacterium
ACCCGCAATATTGACAAGGCATGGAATGATCCCCGTTTATTGCACCGCGCGCTTGACCTTGGCGTTACTGTCGTCGCCGCCCACTGCGGGATGCGTTCCGGGCCGCATGACCGCGATTACTTTGAGGAATGGGCCGCGATGCTGGCGGCATACCCCAACCTCTACGGCGATACCGCCGCCATCTTCGGTATGCGGGCGCGGCATTTTTTAAGGGTGATGAACCGCCCCGGCATTGCCGAGCGCTTGATCCACGGCAGCGACTGGCCGGTGCCGAACAGCCCCTGGTGGTTCCTCGGGGGATTGCCACTGAGACAAATCTGGAAGCTCAGCCGCATCAAGAATCCCATCGCCCGCGACCTCGCCACCAAGCAGGCGCTGGGCCTGCCCATTGAAGTCTTCACCCGCGCGAGGAAGATCCTGCGGTTAAATTACTAATTGATAATATTAATAAAAACACAGGCTGGAGAGCCTGTGCCACACAACATTGTGGCTTAGATTCCTTAGAGCCACATACAATGTGGCTCCGGTTCTCTAACCGGAGAAAATTATTCTTCAATAATTTCTATTTTCGCCTCCGCCAGTTCGGCGAGGGTCTGCGGGATGCTGTCGAAGAGGTTGGAATGTTCCAGGAAGAGTTGCGAGGCAGTATCGAGCGCCATGCCTCCAGGAATCCCGTTACCAATAAAGAAGCGCGCAAGTTCCAGGGCGCAAGCGCAGATTTTGCTTTCCAATTCTTTTCGGGACAATTTGTCAACATGCCGCTTGGCAAGTTCAAAGAGCATGGTGATAGTCCCGTTACTGTTGAAATTACCGCTCAGGGTAAAGAGGGAATCAACCGGCAGGGTAAGGTCGTAGTGGTAAATTTTGCGATCGCCCAGGAAGCAGGGCCTGAGCCCCAGGTAGAGATGAGTGTCTACGATGCTGGCCTTGAAGACATACCCGCCTTTTTCCAAGATGATCTTCTGGTCTGACACAGCGGATAAAATTTCAGAGACCTCGCGCGGCTCAACAAATTCATCATTCAAAGTTATCTTCGTAATCTCAGCGCTCATGCTTCGCCTTCATCAGTTTCGGAATCGCGAATAAATTTTTCATTATTCCCGGCAATCACCACCGCCACCTCTCCCTTGATCGTTTTACCCGCAAGCTCACTAAGCAGTTCTGAAAGGTAGCCGCGGCGCACCTTTTCAAATTTCTTGGTCAGTTCGATGCAGACCGCCGCGCGCCGGTCGCCGAAGACCGCCAGCGCCGAGGCCAGCAGCTTCGCGGTCCGGTGGGGCGATTCATAGATGATGAGAGTATGCGGCAGATCCTTCTCCATCTCCAGGAAGCGCTGCCGCTTGCCTTCCTTGCGCGGGGGAAAGCCTTTGAAGGTAAAGCTGGAGGTGGAGAGCCCCGAAGAAAGGAGCGCTGCCTCCACTGCGCCGGGGCCGGGGAGTACCTGGACCTCGAACCCCGCTTCGATGGCTTCGGAGGCAATCCGGTAGCCGGGATCGCTGATCCCGGGATAACCGGCATTGGTGCAGAGGCCGACTGCAAGATCTTGTTCTAAGAGATCCAGGATCTTTCTGCCGGCCTGCGCTTCATTATGCTCATGGTAGCTGAAAATAGTCTGCGGCAGGGCGATCTCATGCCGCTGGAAGATCTTGCGGGTTATCCGGGTGTCTTCGCAGGCGAGGGCCTCAACCTCTCCGAGTACCCGCAGGGCGCGCAGGGTAATATCTTCCAAGTTACCAATGGGAGTGGCGATGAGGTAAAGGATGGCCATGGGATATCCCGTTTCAGGTAGTTGTGGCTGGGTACTTATTCCCCGCGCATTGCGCGGATTGCGGCGGCCATGTCCGGCGCGCCGAAGGAAGCGGTTCCGGCGACCAGGTTGTTCGCCCCCGCGGCAATTACCTTGGCGGCGTTAGCAGGCGTAATGCCGCCGTCAACCTGGATCTCAATATCCGTGCGCGAGCCCAGCATCTCCCGAACTGCGCGCAGCCGGTCATAGGTTTCTTCAATAAACGCCTGGCCGCCAAAGCCCGGAAAGACCGACATCAGGAGCAAGCGGTCCACCATTTCCAGGTGTCCTGCCAGCCTCTTTACCGGCATGTCAGGATTGATTACCAGCCCGCGCGTTTTACCAAGAGAGCCGATTTTTTCCAGCAGAGGTTCCGGCTCGGGATAGACCTCCAGGTGGATCCCGATCCCGTCCGCGCCGGCCTTGGCGAAGGGCTCGATGAAATCGGCGGCATTATCCAGCATCAGGTGGCAGTCGAGGTGCAGCTTGGTAATCTTGCGGATCGAGGCGATTACCGGCGGTCCCATCGTCAGGTTGGGAACAAAGTGCCCGTCCATGATGTCACAATGGAGCATATCCGCGCCGGCCGCTTCTGCGCGGGCAATCTCCTCGCCCAGGCGGCTGAAATCACAAGCCAGGATGGAAGGTGCAATCAAAACTGCCATAGTTTACTTCCTTGCAAGAGTAGAATTAAAATCAGTTGATATCTCCCGACAGCATTGCAAGCCGCGGATTAGATATACTCTATCCGCCTTCCGGATACTGTCAAGGCTGGTTTACTGCCACGCGCCGGTGGATTGCCAGCGCCAGCGACCGGAGCTGTTCGCGAAGCTCAATCCGCCCGCGGATGGCAAGGGCATTCCCGGCCTGTTGTTGCAGCCGCTCGCGGTTGCGCAAGAGGAGAGCCAACTCTTCAGCCAACTGCTGCGCAT
>JAFGNG010000081.1 GCA_016927125.1 Planctomycetota bacterium
CTCTTCCCGGACATGGTGCTGCCGCTGGTATTGAGCAGCGAACGCGACATTGCCTTGATGGATGAAGCCATCCTCAACAACCGGATTGTCGGCCTGGTGCCGCAACTTAACGGGGATGAACAGGAACCCACGCGGGAAGACCTCCATCGCGGCGGCGGTGCGGGAATCATTCTCAAGATGTTGAAATTTCCGGATGACACCACCCGCGTGCTGGTCCAGGGGATCTCCCGGATCCACGTAAAGAGCTTTATCCAGAGCGAACCTTTCTTCAAGGCCTCGATTGAAGTGCTGGAAGAAATCCTGCCCGATAAATCCTCCCAGAAATCGGAACAGGTGCGCTTCAACGCCCTCTTCCGGAGTTTGAAGGCCCGGTTTGATAAACTCATTAGCTTGATGCCGAACTTCCCGGAAGAGTTAAAGGTGGCGAGCATGAACATCACCGAGCCGGGGCGTTTGGCTGACCTGATTGCCTCCAACATCAACCTCTCGATGGAAGAGCGCTGCCAGATCCTCGACCTCATTGATGTGCGCAAGCGGATGGAGAAGCTCTCGGTCTTCCTGGAGCGGGAGATGCAGATGGTCGAGATCGGCCACAAGATCCAGACTGATGTGCAGGCCAAGGTCGGCCAGGGACAGCGCGAATTCTTCCTGCGCGAGCAACTGAAGAGCATCCGCCATGAACTGGGCGAAGACGACGAATCCAGCACCGATATCGAGGAACTCAGACTCCAGCTGGAGCAGGCGGGCCTGCCCGAGGAAGCCCGCAAAGAGGCCAACCGTGAACTCAACCGTCTCGGCAGTATGCAACCCAACTCCGCCGAATACACGGTCAGCCGGACCTACCTCGACTGGATGGCCACCCTGCCCTGGCAGAAGAAGACCGCGGATGTGCTGGATATCCGCCTGGCCAAAAAAATTATGGACAGCGACCATTACGGCCTGGAAAAGGTCAAGCAGCGGATCATTGAATACCTGGCAGTCCGGAAGATCAATCCCGAGGGCCGCGGTCCCATTCTCTGCTTTGTCGGCCCGCCGGGAGTCGGCAAGACCAGCCTGGGCAAGAGCATTGCCGCCGCCCTGGGGCGCAAGTTTGTGCGCATCAGCCTCGGCGGCGTCCGGGACGAGGCCGAGGTCCGTGGCCACCGCCGCACCTATATCGGCGCCCTGCCGGGAAGGATTATCCAAGGGCTGCGCAAGGCCGGAAGCAATAATCCCGTATTCATGATGGACGAGATTGACAAGCTTGCCAGTGATTTCCGGGGTGATCCCGCCAGCGCCTTGCTGGAAGTCCTGGACCCCGAGCAGAACAATTCCTTCTCCGACCATTACCTGGATGTCGCCTTTGACCTCTCCAACGTTATGTTTATCACCACTGCCAACCAGGTTGACACCATTCCCCCCGCCCTCCATGACCGCATGGAGGTGCTGCCCATTCCCGGCTACTCCGAGGAGGAGAAGCTGCAGATCGCGCGCCACCACCTGGTAAAGAAGGTGCTGGGGGCGCATGGCTTGAAGAATTCGCAGATCCGGTTCAACCTCAAGGGCCTGCAAAAGATCATCACCGACTACACGCGCGAGGCCGGTTTGCGCAACCTGGAGCGGGAGATGTCCGCGATCTGCCGCAAGGTGGCGGTCAAGATCGCCAAGGGCATTACCAAGCCGGTAGGGATTGATGCCGCGATGGTGCAGAAGCTGCTCGGGTCGCCGAAATTCCATCCTGAACTCGCCAACCGGGTGAAGACCCCGGGGATCTGCGTCGGCCTCGCCTGGACCGCAACCGGCGGGGATGTGCTCTTCATTGAGTCCACCCGGATGCACGGCACGGGCAAGCTCATCCTGACCGGCCAGATCGGCGAGGTCATGAAGGAGAGCGCCACGGCCGCCCTCTCCTGGATCCGCACCCATAGCACTGAGCTCGGGATCAAGGGCGATGGCAAGCTTTTCTCCGAAAGCGATTTCCATATCCACTTCCCCGAAGGCGCCATTCCCAAGGACGGCCCCTCCGCCGGGATTACCATGATTGTCTCGCTGGTATCGCTCCTGAAGCAGAAGCGCGTCCCGGCGCGGCTGGCCATGACCGGGGAACTGACCCTGCGCGGGCGCATCCTGCCGGTAGGCGGGATTAAGGAAAAGATGTTGGCCGCACGGCGGGCAGGCATCAAGGAGGTGATTCTTCCCAAGCAGAACGAAAGCGATCTGGCGGAATTGCCGAAGGAATTGAAGGAGGATATTGTCTTCCACCCGGTGCAAAGTATTGAGGACGCGTTGAAAATCGCATTTCCGACTCGGAAAACCAAGGTAAAATCTAAGCAATAATAATGCCGAATCCTGGCAAATTTCGAGGGATCTTTATTTCAAATGCAACATAAAATAATAACTTGACGTTATGCTTGGTAAGCGATAACATCATGTTATAACCCATCCAAGGAGGAGTATGAGATGAACAGAGTAACCAGGGGTATTACCACGGTTGCCGTAACCGGCGCGTTGCTGCTTAGTAGCGGCTGCACCCAGACCCAGAAGGGCGCGGGTATCGGCAGCGGCATCGGGGCTGCCGCTGGCGCGATCATCGGCCACCAGTCCGGGCATGGCGTGGAAGGCGCGCTGATTGGCGCAGGCACCGGCGCCCTGGCCGGCGGTATGATTGGCTCGCACCAGGACAAGGAGCAGTTACGCGAAGAAAATGCCGCGCTCCAGGAAGAGCTTCGCCGCGAGCGGGAAGATGCCGAACTGGAACGGGTCCGGTCTGAGAACTACCGCCTCAACCAGGAACTGGGCAACTAAGTAATACTAAATCACGCGTCAGCAATTACACTGCCCCGGGCATGGCTTTGGCTTTCCCGGGGTTTTTATATGGACCGTTATTTCCAATGGTTCATAACTAGCAGATTTTTTCGCTTGGTTTTCAAGGGATTATGCGCTTCAATATCCTGATGGCCAAGTGGTTGACAGCCTTTGATTCCTGATTAAACTCCAGTTAAGAGAATTGCATGGATAAATCCGCTCTTGCCCAGACTATCGCCCGGCAACTGCAAAACCGCCTGGAGCTGGAAGGCTCCCTCGGGGCGGAGCTGCAAGCCCTCACCCTGCCCTCACCGCCTGCGGAACCTGCAAAAACACCTGTTGCCAAAGCTTTCTCGCAGCAGGGACGCTTGCTGCAAGGTTCTGCAGCACCTCCGGCTCCGGCAAGCAAGGCTCCGGCACGGATAAGCCCGGTTCCGGCCAGTGCGCTCGGGCAGGCCGCGGGCATCGAGTTGCCGCCCATCTCCGAGCTTCCCCCGGTAACAGATAAAGAGGCCGCGATTGCGCCGCTCTGCGCGGAAGCGCTGGTTTGTGAAAAATGTCATCTCTGCAAGGGGAGGACGAAGGTAGTCTTCGGCGAGGGTTCGCTCGATGCGCAGCTCGTTTTTGTCGGCGAAGCCCCCGGGGCGAATGAAGACCGCACCGGCAAGCCCTTTGTCGGCCGCGCCGGGGAATTATTGACCGCGATGATAGAACGGGGCATGGGGATCCCGCGCCAATCGGTTTATATCTGCAACATTTTGAAATGCCGCC
>JAFGNG010000082.1 GCA_016927125.1 Planctomycetota bacterium
CGAGATCCCACAGATGTTCAATATCCTCAAGGGGGAAATGAGCTTGATCGGCCCACGCCCGGAGCGGGTGGAACTGGTGGAGAAATATGACACCTTCCAGAGGCGGCGGTTGAAAGCCAAGCCGGGAATCACCGGCTACCAGCAGGTAATGAGCCGGGGTGACCCCTCCCTGGCCGTGAGGATCGAATACGACCTTTATTACCTGAAATGGCAGAGCTTCCTGCTTGATATCTATATCTTCCTGAAAACCTTTGTGGTGATCATTAGAGGCGATGGATTTAAGTAAGTCTCTAATCAAACTGGTATCTTGACGCAGCAACACCCATTTAGCTCAGGGGCAAGAGACTAACCTTGAATACCTCTTCCTATACTCCATCCCTAAAAATAAACGCCATCTGGACGCTGTCGGGGAATATCTTCTACGGCTTCTGCCAGTGGACCCTGCTGATGATGCTTGGGCATACTCACGGCCCGGAGTTGGTGGGCCGGTACGCGCTGGCAGGGGCGATTATTATCCCTATCTTTTCCCTCAGTAATATGAACCTGCGCGCGGTACAGGCGACCGACGCCAAACAAGAATACAACTTTGCTAATTACTTCGGCCTGCGAATTCTGACCAGCATCGCTGCCTTGCTAATCATCTCCGGGATCGCTACGTTTTGGTGGGAGCGGCCGGAAATGTTCTGGCTCCTGCTCAGCTTCGGGGTGATGAAGGCCTGCGAGTCATTGAACGACCTCTGTTACGGCAGTATGCAGCAGGGCGAGCGGATGAGCTGGATCTCCCTCTCGATGAAGGGGCGCGGTTTATTCTGGTTAGTAGACGCCAACGCGGTAATTTTTTTCGGCGGCTCCCTGCCCCTCGCGATGCTGATAATTGCCGCGGGTAACCTGTACCTCTTCTGCGCCCATGATCTGCCGAAGGTGATTACGCTCCAGGCGGAAGAGGACTGCCCGGGCGGGCGGGCGCTCCGGCCGCGCTTCAACCGTCCCGTCCTGCACAGGCTTTTCATTCTCTCCCTGCCCATCGCCCTGACCTATATGCTGGTGCTCCTCAACGTGAGTATTCCGCGGTATTTCCTCGCCTGGCACGAGGGCGAAGCCGCGGTCGGAATCTTCGCCGCTTATTTCAGCCTTACCATGCCCTTGAGCCAATCCCTGATCGCCATCGGCCAAACCTCGCTACCGCGGTTGGCCAAGTACTTTGCTGAACTTCGTTTCTCCTCCTTCTGGAAGCTGCTCTTAAAGATCGGCGGGGTCGGCCTGACCCTGGGGGTATTCTCCTGCCTGGTGATGTTTTTCTTCCACCGCCCCCTGGCCTTACTCTTCTACGGCGACAAGTTTACCGACCGGAGCCATTTGCTTTTCTGGATCTTCCTGGCTTGCCTGCCTTCGAACTTCACCGGCGGCTTCGGCTACGCCATCACCGCCACCCGCAGGTGGGGTAAGATGTTGGGCGGTTCTATCCTGGCTACAATTTTATACGCCGCCACCTGTGCTTTCTTAATCCCAAAATATGAATTAAGAGGAGCCATTGCTTCGCTGACGGCCTGTACTGCAATTAATTTCATAATTATTTTCATACTGCTGCGGCAAGCGGTAAAAGCCGCCCGGGCCAAGGGAGAGAGCGATGAATTACCGTAAAATACTCTCCTGGATATACCATCATCTGGTAACGCGCAAGCAGCATTGGCGGAACTTCAAGACCCTGAAAGAATGGCAATGGCTGCCACCCGATATGCTGCAAGCCATCTGTGCTCAGCGGAGGCGCAACCTCCTTGCCCATGCCGCGGCACATGTGCCGTATTACTCGAAAGTCCTGCGTGAAACTGAGGTAGTCGATGGTTCCGGCAAGGTAAACCTGGATAATTTCAACCGGCTCCCCTTCCTAACCAAGGATATTATCCGCAGTAACCCTGACGCGCTAACCTCTGATGACAAAGCCAGGAGGAGCAATGTCTTTACTAATTACTCCGGCGGCTCCACCGGGGAACCTATTTACCTGCTGCAGGACGCGGGCTATCAAGAGTGGAACTTTCCAGCGGCCTTGCTTGGTGATGAATGGGCCGGGCTGCAGTTCGGGCAGGCAAAGATCACCCTCTGGGGCGGCACAGCCGAGGTTTTAGATCCGGAAGAAACTAAAAAACGGCGCTGGCGGCGGTGGCTGAATCATGAAATTTTTATAAATGCAACCGTGGTCAAAGCGGAAGCGATGCAGGCTCATCTTGAATTCATCAACCGGCTGAAGCCCTGGCATATCCGGGCCATGGCGGAAAGCATTTATGACTTAGCAAGGTATATTGAACGCCATGGGCTGGAGGTATATTCCCCCCATTCGATCGTAACCTCGGCCGGGACCCTCTTTCCTCATATTCGGGAAAAGGTCGAGGAGATCTTTCGTGCTCCCATCTTTAACCGCTACGGCTCACAGGAAGTCGGGGTAATCGGGTATGAATGCGAAGAGCACCAAGGCCTGCATGTCTTTTCGCCAATTCATCACCTTGAAATTGTCAGGCCCGATGGTACTCCCGCGCCTCCCGGAGAATTCGGAGAGGTTATGGTAACCCTATTAAGCAATTATGTTATGCCGCTAATCCGTTACCAGATTGGCGATGTCGCTGCCTGGGCGGAAAAACCCTGCGCTTGCGGCAGGGGCTTCCCGAGGTTGCAGGAGATTAAGGGGCGGATCAACGATATCTTTGTTAGCCGTGACGGCACTCATTCTCACGGGCAGTATTTTGTCAACATCCTGGGTTATAACAAGTGGATCCGGCGCTTCCAGATCGTCCAGGAGAGTTATGAACTCGTGAATATCTATATCATGCTCTTTGATAAGCATCTTGATCCCAAACGGACCAAGCGCGAAGATTTGGCAAAGGTGGAAGAAAGAATCAAATTGGTCTTAGGGGAGGACTGCCAGGTGGAATGGCATTTTGTTGATGAGATCCCCCCCACCCCATCCGGCAAGCACCTGCATACCATCTCTAAAGTGATGGAGAAGACCAGGGGGGATACTGATGAATTATCGTAAAATCCTTTCCTGGTTATACCATAAGCTGGTAACCCGCAAGCAACATTGGCGTAATCTCAAGACGCTTCGAGAATGGCAATGGCTGCCCCCGGATAAGCTACGGGCCGTCAGTGAGGAGCGGCTGCGCAACCTCCTTGCTCATGCCGCGGCGCAGGTGCCATATTACTCGAAATTATTGCGCGAAGCGGATATCGTGGACAATGCGGGCAAGGTCAACCTGGACAATTTCTCCAAGATCCCGTATCTTGACAAGGATCTCCTCCGTAGTAATTACGATGCGCTTACCTCCACTGACAGGCCTAAAAGAAAATATGTTTATACCAATTGCTCCGGCGGTTCCACCGGTGAACCCATCAGTATGCTGCAGGATGGGTATTACCAGGAGTGGAATTTTCCCGCAACCTTACTGGGTGAAGAATGGACTGGAGTAACCTTTGGACAAAAACGGGTGGCGATCTGGGGCAGCACTTTGGAGCTTTTAAAACCAGAGGAAGCCAAGAAGTATCGCTGGCAACGGTGGCTCAACAATGAACTCTTTATCAACGCGACCCGGGTAAAACCGGAGGAGATGCGCGCGCATTTTGACTATATTAACCGGATGAAACCCCGGCAAATCCGGGCGATTACCGAGAGTATCTATGACCTTGCCAGGTATATCGAGCGTAACGGATTGGAGGTATATTCCCCGCACTCAATCGTAACCTCCGCCGGAACCCTCTTTCCCCATATCCGGGAAAAGGTTGAAGAGGTCTTCCGCTGTCCCGTCTTCGATCGCTACGGTTCGCAGGAGGTCGGGGTGGTGGCGTTTGAGTGTGAAGAGCGCCAGGGCCTGCATGTCTTTTCGCCAGTTCAACATCTTGAAATTATCAGGCCCGACGGCACCCCCGCGCCCCCCGGTGAATTCGGCGAGATTATCATAACCCCGTTATGCAATTATGTGATGCCCTTGATCCGTTACCGCATCGGGGATGTCGCCGCCTGGGCGGAAACCCCCTGCTCCTGCGGCCGGGGATTACCCACCCTGCAAGCGATTAAAGGGCGGATCAATAACATTTTCATCAATCGTGATGGCTCGCATATTCACGGGCAGTATTTTGTCCGGATCCTGTGGTTTAACAAGTGGATCAGAAAGTTTCAGGTCGTTCAGGAAGCCTATGATCTTGTGAATATCTATATCATGCTGATTGACCCGGACCTTGCTCCCGCGCGCACGAAAAGAGAAGATATGGATAAGGTTGAAGAGCGGATCAGATCGGTCCTGGGAAGCGACTGCCGGGTGGAGTGGCATTTTGTTGATGAAATCCCCCCGACCCCGTCCGGCAAACACCTCCATACTATCTCGAGGTTGATGCGCCAAGCCTTAGAGGGAGATACCCCTTGACCACGGCAAATGATAATAAACCGGTCCGGATCCTGCAGGTAGTCGGCAACATGAACATGGGTGGGATTGAAACCGGCCTGATGCACCTGTTGCGCAACCTGGACAATAATTATTTTCAGATGGATTTTCTTTATGTTGCCCCCGAGAGAAAATGTTTTTATGATGAAGAAATCCGCCAACTGGGGGCAAAGATCTTCCCTTGCTCAAAATGGCACCTCTGGTCATTTCGCAGAAAATTTACAGCGATCTTGAACACGCATGGCCCCTATGAGGTTGTGCATGCCCATCTCTATCGCTTCAACGGATATGTTTTGAAGCTTGCGTACGCAGCTGGGATACCCTTGCGCATTGCCCACAGTTATAACGACCCGCCCCCTTATACGAGTTTTATCGGGAGGCAATATCAACGCCTCGAGCAAACCTGGATCTTGCGTTATGCGAACCTTAAACTTGCGGTCAGTGCGAAAGCCGCAGCCTCCCTTTATGGCAAAGATTGGCAAAATGATCCCACTGCGCATGTCCTGCAACAATGCCGCGACTTTTCCCCTTTTGCCGTGGACCTTAACCGCGAGCAGTTCCGTAGAGCTCTGGGCATCCCCGAGGGCTGTCTCGTCCTCGGCAACGTAGGCCGGTTTCATCCGCAAAAGAACCATACCTTCCTCCTGAAAATAGCCGCCGAGGTTATTACGCGGCATCCGAACTCTCGACTGATGCTGGTGGGCGATGGCGAGTTAAGGACGAAGATAACCGAGCAAGCAAGAGCGCTCGGTATCTTAGATAAAATAATGTTTATGGGCATTCGCAGTGACGTGCCTGAACTCATGATGGGTGCAATGGACGTCTTTATGCTGCCGTCGCTTTATGAAGGTTTGGGGATGGTTACGGTTGAGGCCCAGGCCGCGGGCCTGCCCTGTGTGATCTCGGATGAGCTTACCCCAGAAAGCGATCTCGTGAAAGCGCTGGTAACCAGGCTGAGCCTGCGACAACCTGCTGGTGACTGGGCGGAAGTAGTGCTGCGGTTACATCAAGAAGGTGTGCCCGTAACCCCTCGCGAGGCTTTTTCAGCAATTCAAAACAGCGACTTCAATGTAACCCGGCATATCCGCTTGCTGACCAACTTTTACAAGAATAAAAGTATCTCCAGTTCGCCCGCGGGTGCGCCAACCACCGGAGAGGTTTTGCCATCAGCACAAAAAGCCAACCCGGCAAGGATCCTGCAGGTAGTCGGCAACATGAACATGGGCGGGATTGAAACCAGCCTGATGCATATTTTGCGCAACCTTGATAAGAATTATTTCCACATGGATTTTCTTTATGTCAATCCTAAAGGGAAATGCTTCTATGATGAAGAAATCCGCCGGCTGGGGGCAAGTATCTTCCCTTGCTCAAAATGGCGCATCTGGTCGTTCCGCAAAAGGTTCCGTAAAATCCTGGAACAACACGGCCCCTATGACATTGTGCACGCCCACTTATTCCGCTTCAACGGCTATATCCTGAAGGTTGCGGATGCGGCGGGTGTGCCCTTGCGCATCGCCCACAGCCATAACGAAGCGCCCCCTTATTCGAGTTTTATCGGGAGGAAATATCAACAGCTCGAACAAAAATGGATCTTGCGCCACGCGAACCTTAAACTCGCGATCAGCGGGAAAGCCGCGGCTTCCCTCTATGGCAAGGATTGGCAGGAAGTTCCGCATATGCATGTCCTGCATCAATGCCGTGACTTCTCCTCGTTTGAGATGAAGCCAAACCGGAAGCAGGTCCGCGAACCCTTAGGCATCCCCGAAGGCTGCCTGGTCCTTGGTAATGTCGCCCGGTTCCATCCGCAAAAGAATCACCTTTTCCTGCTGGAGATCTTCGCCGAGGTTCTCAAGCGGCATCCGAATTCAAGGCTGCTGCTGGTGGGGGATGGGGCGTTAAGGGGGAAGATAACAGAGAAAGCAAAAGCTCTCGGTATCTTAGATAAGATAATCTTCCTGGGCGTTCTCAAAGATGTCTCTGAACTAATGCTTGGCGCATTAGATGTTTTTGTGTTTCCTTCTCTGTATGAGGGGTTGGGAATGGTGGTGGCGGAGGCACAGGCAGCGGGGCTGCCATGCGTCATCTCGGAGGTGATTCCCGCTGAAATCGATATTGTTAAACCCTTGATTACCAGGCTAAGCCTGGAGCAATCCGCGGCGCAATGGGCTGAGAAAATTCTGCGGCAAACCCGGGAAGGCGTCTCTGTTTCCCATAGCGAGGCTCTTGAAATAATTATCGATAGTGACTTCAATGTTAAAAAGCATATCCGGCTACTTACCACCCTGTATAACAACCAGAGTATCGCGGACCTGCCGGAGCGCACCCCCACCAGCAGGTATGTATTAAAACCCGCACAAAAGACCCGGCCGGTAAGAATCCTGCAGGTGGTCGGCGGCATGGATGTTGGCGGGATTGAGACAAATTTAATGCAGGTCTTGAGAAACTTGGACAGCAACCGCTTCCGGATGGATTTCTTGTATGTTAATACTACAGCCAGGAGCCATTTTGACGCGGAGATCAAAGCCCGGGGCTGCCGGATTTTTTACTGCCGCAAGATGCGTTTCTGGACCTTCGGGAGAAAATTCCGCCGGGTTTTGGATAAGCACGGCCCCTATGATATTGTTCATTCGCATTTATTCCGCTTTAATGGCTATGTCCTCAGGCTCGCGCAATTCTCTGGCATCCCGGTGCGGATTGCCCACAGCCACAGCGATGCGCCTCCCTACAAAAATCCTTTGCTTCGGCTGTACCAAAATATTCAAAGGCGTTGGATTTGGCGATACGCCACCCATGGCCTGGCCGTCAGTGCGAATGCGGCAAATGCCCTCTTCGGCCCTGAATGGAAGAATGACCATCGTTTCAGCCTTATCTATTTCGGTATTCCATTAAAACCCTTCCACCAGGAAGTCAATCGTCAACAAGTCAGGCAGGAGCTTGGGATCCCAGCCGATACCCTGGTTATTGGCCATGTCGGGCGTTTCGTTGCCGTAAAGAACCATAAATTTTTGTTGGAAGTCTTTGCTGAAATCCTGCCCTTGCATCCTCAGTCCCTGCTGCTGTTGGTTGGCGAAGGTGAACTGCAGGAAAAAATCAAGGATCAGGCCAAAGTCCTGGGTATTGTTGACAAAGTAATTTTTACAGGATTGCGTTTCGATATCGCCAGGCTACTACTTGGCGCCATGGATGTCTTTGTATTCCCATCACTCTACGAAGGCCTGAGCGGCTCCTTGGGCGAGGCCCAGGCGGCGGGTCTGCCCTGTATAATTTCCAGCGCTATTCCGCATGATGTTGATCTGGTTAAACCTTTGTTAACCAGGCTGGATTTGGCGCAATCCGCAACAGAATGGGCAAAAACTGTCGTCGGAGTTTACCGGCAGAAACCAAGCATCACCCGCAAGGAGGCGCTTGCAATCATGCAAAAGAGTCATTTAAATATTGATAGCCAAGTCCTCGCCATTGAAGATATTTACCTGGGTAAAGAATATTCTTTAGTATCAACCGGGGCTAGCAATGAATTTTGAAGCTATGTCAAATTCTCAACGCAATCAATGGCGAAGCACTTCTACCCCTGCACCGTTCCCCGTTTCGGAGTACCGCAGCCTTTCCGACAAGTTATCTTTTGTTCTTATTGCCCTGATCATCTTCTGCTTGCCCTTCCTCCCTCAGATCGCACTTACCCCCGGCATAAGCTGTTCTCCGATTGATATTTTGGGGATTGTATGTTATGCCTGCCTGCTGCTACGGCTTGAAAAGGTTCGGTTTAGAATCCAGGAAATTTTTCTTCTGGTATACCTGCTGCTCGTATTTACCTCTCTCTTTTATACCCGAGGATTGGAGACCAGCTTTCAGTCCTTCCTGCGCTTTATCCGGCTGACAGCAATTTGTGGCCCCTTCTTTCTCGCCGCCTCCCTTCGCTTGAGGCTATCGGACCTAAATTTTCTTTTCCGATTATTCGTTTATGGCGGCGGCCTGGGGGTGTTTGCCGGCTTTTTAATTTGGTATTTCCAGCTCACAGTTTTCTCCGACACCATTCAGCAAGCGGTTTATGATGATATCGTGCTGAATCGTGCCGGGGGGGTCTTTGGAGAGTCCTGCGCTTTTGGTTACCTTTTTGGGACCTGGAGTTCGTGTTGCTTCCTGTTACTGTTTGAAAAATTCAGGAGCAGGAAAAATATCTTATATACCAGCCTGTCCGCGATGCTTTTCTTTGGGCTTTTTCTGGCAGTATTTTATGCGGTGTTATCCCGGGGAGCGGCGGTTCTTATTATTGTTTCCCTGAGCGCTTATCTGGTGCTGCCAAGGCTCGATCGGAAGAAAAGATCCATGCCTTTGAATGTCTTTGCCATTATGATTCTGATTGTCGTAGGGCAATTCATTGTCATTATTATGTTTAGGCCCGAGCTTTGGCAAAAATTGCAAACCGTGTTTTATTCAAATTTTATAGACCGCATGCTGCTGGCAACTAAATATGCTGATTTTAATACCGCTTCCTCCGGCCGGATTGAAAACTGGGAAAACTTGCTGCCCCTGTTTTGGAATAATCCTTTTACTGGCATCGGTTACAAGCAACTTGTGCTCTTCTATGGAATCCCTTCGGATAGCGGTTATCTTGGCGCCCTTGTGGAAACTGGTATCTTTGGCTTGCTTGCTTACTTGGGGTTTTGGACGTCCTGCCTGCTTAAATTAATGAGGGGGGTGCAAAGCCAACCTTATGCCTTTATCCTTTTCTGCATCACCCTCGGAACCATGGTCGGCGCGATTACAACTGAAGTAATGACTCACTGGGGAAGCATGCCGGTATTCCTGGCCCTGCTGGGATGTGTTCTGGCCACCATCCGTTATAATCCCAGACATTAATAGATTACTTCGGAAAGGCATGACTTAATGAAACGCATTTTACATATTATAGCTGATGGTACCCCCGGCGGGGGCACCTCCAACGTGCTTGCCCTCTGCCAAGGGCTAAAGAGTAAGGGCTACGAGATTGCCTTTGTCACGCAGAAGGACAGCTATTCCGCCGCTTATGCCTCAGAGGTTGGCCTGCAGAGCTACGGGGTGGAGTTCTTTGCCTCCCGGCTTGATCCGCGCATCCCCTTCCGGCTGAAAAGGATTATTCTTGAAGTCAAGCCGGACCTGGTGCATGTCCATTGCGCGCGCGCGGGCCTACCCTATACCTTCACCGGCATCCAGGGCATCCCCACCGCCTATTCCATCCGGGGCTACCATTTCCAACAGAAGAGATGGCCGATAAAGCAACTCGCTATCCTGGCGGAGAAGCGGGTAAGTTCCAGAGCGGACATCACCGTCTTTGTCGCGGAAGCTGATCGCGAAATCTCCCGCCAGTACGGCATCCTGCCGGTATGCCCCCAGACCAGGGTTATCTACAACGGCCTGGATATCTCAAAAGTTCCAGAACAGACTAAAACCAAGCCTGGTAAGATCGCCTTTCTCGGCAGGATCACCTACCAGAAGGATCCCCTGCTCTTCCTCGATGTGATGAAGATCTTAGCAAAACACAACTTCACCGCAGTAATGATTGGCGGCGGGGAGATGGAGGATGAGGTCCGCGCCAAAATCCAGGCAAACGGGCTTGAGGGCGTGGTTGAGATGCGGGGCAGCCTTGCCCACCAGGAGGCCTTACAGGCGATTACAGATGCCGAAATCATGCTGATGACCACTCGCTGGGAAGGACTGCCACTCGCCCCGATTGAAGCCATGTGTATGGGCATCCCGGTGGTCGCGCCAGCGGTCAATGGCATCCCCGAGATTATCCAAAATAACGAGAATGGGGTTTTGGTTTATGATCGCAACCCCCAAAGCTATGCCGATGCAGTACTGAATTTGTTGAATAATAATGATGTTAAAGCAAATACAATCGCAAGTGCCAGGAAGACGGTTGTGGAACGTTTCACCCTTGACCGGGTAATACAAGAGCATCTTGATATGTATAAAACAATGTTTTTTTCATCTGCGAGATAAGCCGTTTTTTATAAAAACCTTAAAACTCTAACTCTCTACCCATCTTTACGTTATACTATTTTTGCATAATCTCAATTGCTAATAAAAATGTCCGATAATTCTATTTTTTAGAAAAATTTTCAATAAAACCATTGATTATAGGTAATTAGATTTAATATAATATTTTATCGGAAGTAGAAATTCAGTTTTTATGAAGTAAGATTGATATTCTCGAGTTTGCCGATTAATAATAAGAGATTTAAATCATACTTTAGAAGCATAATATCAGGAGTACACTCATAATATTTTCTTCTCGTCCTAATTTATCGTTACAACTTAAACCGATTAAATAAGTAACGCTGATTTGAGAGATCTGCGATTCAGGTTTTTTATAAAATTCTTTCTATACTTAATCATTATGATTCTGTCGATAAAAAATATTGGATGTTGGGGAAATACTCATTTATATCGCTTAATAAAGCAATTAACCGAGTTGGGCATGAAAAAACCTAACAATTTTTTAATTTGCTGATTAACCGGCCTGGTTTTATAGAGAATTAATCTATTGTCAACATATAAGGAGGAATCAATATGAAATATTTAGTAATTATAGTTTGTTTAATTGTAACCTTTACGGTCACCGCTGAGGCCAATCTGGTATTGAATGGCAGCTTCGAATCCGGTCCTGAACTGATTGATTCTTTGGGTTATTGGCAGAATGTCTACCCCCCTTCCACTGCGATTGATAACTGGACCGTAATTAATAACAGCGTCAATTACAAAGGGCCGTACTGGGAGGCTTCCGACGGGATCTACAGCCTCGATCTTAATGGCGAGGAAGGCCCCGGCGGGGTTGAACAAGCTTTCGCGACTGTTATCGGGGCGGAATACTCCGTGACCTTTGACATGGCCGGCAACCCCAGCACCCATGTAGATAATTACACTTCCATCAAATGGATGACAGTTGCTGCCGCCGGCGATTCTGCAGACTTCTGGTTTGACATTACCGGCAAGACTAACGCCGCAATGGGTTATGAAGGCCACACCTGGAGCTTTACCGCGACCGGCACCCTGACCACCCTGCAATTCTACAGCACTGATCCTACAGACAGATGGGGTCCGGTACTGGATAATGTTGTAGTCGTCGCCATACCTGAACCAGTAACAACCGCCTTGTTGGGAGCCAGTGTGCTGGCACTGCTTCTGAAAAAGCGGCGTTAACTATGAGGTGAAATTGAGTTTTTTTTAGCAACCCCTAAAAAACAACTCTCTTCATGTACTGCCTCGGTACGCAAAATAGCTAATCGGCTCACCGGTCGATTAGCTATTTTGTTTGCTCTTATCCCAGCTTTTGTCATTCAACCCGGATTCCGTAATTACGTAATTTAATAAAGGTATTGCAGTTCAGCGGTAATTTATAGATATTCTATTTTATCGAGACTAGTTTTGCTTTCCTGGATGATGGTTAAAAGAAGTATTGCTTATGAAGATTCTCTTTCTTAACCCCCCTTTTAAATCCGAGCATGGCCGCTTCTCCCGCGAGCAGCGTTCGCCTGCCATTACCAAGGGCGGGACGTTCTATTATCCCATGTGGCTGTGCTATGCCGCCGGGGTAGCTGAAGCTGATGGCTTTGAGGTTAAAATCATTGACGCTCCTGCCAAGCGCCTTACCCGCAAAGAGGTGCTCAGCGAGGTTAAAAATTACGCGCCAGGTTTGATGGTCATCGATACCTCCACCCCGAGCATTGAAAACGACGTCGGGATTGCGGAGGAACTGAAGGCAGCTATCGGGGCGTTTGTAATCCTGGTCGGGACCCACCCCTCCGCCCTGCCGGCAGAAACCCTCGGGATCTCCCAGACGGTGGATGCCATCGCCCGCAAGGAATATGAATATACCGTCCTCACGCTCGCGCGCGCCCTGCAAGACTCCGGCGAAGGTGCGATTACCCCTGAGTTGCTGCGAGAGATCGCCGGACTGTCTTTCCGCCAAGGCGATAAAATTATTCACAACCCGGACCGCGCTTATATTGAAAACCTTGACGCCCTGCCCTTCCTGGCTGAAATCTACCACCGGCACCTCGATATCCGGGATTATTTCTATACCATGGCGCAATTCCCGCAGGTGGCAATTTATTCCGGGCGCGGCTGTCCCTTCCGCTGCGCTTACTGCGTCTATCCGCAGGTGATGCACGGCCATAATTACCGCCAACGATCTATCCCCAACCTGGTTGCCGAGTTCAAGTATATTGAACAGCAGATGCCGGAGGTCAGGGAGATCTTTATCGAGGATGACACTTTTACCGTGGATAAAATACGGGTGTTGGAGTTCAGCCGCCTCTACCAGGATGAGAATTTAAGCATCTCCTGGATTGCCAACAGCCGTGCGGATATTGATCTCGAAACCTTGCAGGCCTTGAAGGCCTGCAACTGCCGGATCCTCTGTGTCGGCTTTGAGAGTGGCGATCAAGGTGTACTCGATGGCATGCAGAAGGGTCTGAAGGTGGAAAAGGCACGCCAGTTCATGAAGGACGCGAAGAAGGCCGGGCTTCTGGTGCATGGCTGTTTTATCGTGGGTAACAAGGGTGAGTCGAGGGAAACCCTGGAGACTACCCTGCAGTACGCCAAGGAGCTCTGTCCGGATACAGCGCAATTCTTCCCCCTGATGGTATACCCCGGCACCAAGGCGTATCGCTGGGCGCAGGAGAACAGGTTTCTCCTCTCCAATGATTTCAAGGATTGGAATACCCCGGAGGGTCTGCATAATTGCGTGGTCAGCCGACCGGGCCTTTCCAATGAAGACCTGGTTGACTTCTGCGACCGGGCGCGCAAGGAGTTTTACCTGCGCCCCAGCTATATCCTTTACCGCCTCGGCCGCTTGTGCGTCCACCCGCTTGAAGACGGCCCGAGGATGTGGATTTCCCTGAAGCAATTCCTCAAATTCCTGCTCCGGGGCACGGATAAGAAAAAACGGCATGCAAGCGGTCCCGCGGTGAATTGAACAGAAAGGTCTGGCAATGCCGCCAGAGGCTTCGGTGATTATCCCCACCTATAACGGCAGCGAGTTGATCCGTGCTTGCCTGGAAGCTGTTAGCTCCCAGCAAACGTCGAAACATTATGAGATTATTGTAGTTGATGACGGTTCGACCGATAACACGCCGGAGATGGTCCGGGAATATCCCGGTGTGCGCCTTTTCCAACAGGAAAACGCCGGTCCGGCCGCTGCCCGTAACCACGGGGCAAATGAAGCCCGGGGAAAAATTATCCTCTTTACCGATGATGACTGCATCCCCGAGCCGGACTGGCTGGAGTACATGCTCCTGGCGCTTGCGGACGATGTCATCACCGGGGCAAAGGGCGCTTACCTGACCCGGCAGCCGGAATTAATCGCCCGCTTTATCCAGTATGAATATGAAGAAAAATATGCGCGTCTGCAGAGGCTGAACACTATTGATCTGATAGACACCTACTCCGCCGCTTTCCGCCGCGATATTTTTTTGGAAAATGGCGGGTATGACACAAGCTTTCCCTATGCCTCGGTCGAGGATCGCGAATTCTCCGTTCGCCTGGCAGCAAAAGGCTATCGGTTTGTCTTCCAGTCGCAGGCAAGGGTCTGGCATAAGCATGCCGATTCCCTGCGCGAATATATCTGCAAAAAATACAAGAATGGTTACTGGAATGTAATGACTCTGGCGAAGAATCCCTCCATGGCCAGGGGTACTAGCGATACCCCCTTTACCCAAAAGGCGCAGATCATCCTGGCCGGGTTGCTGTTGCCCTGCTTGGTTGTCGCTGGCTTCATTCCGATGGCCTGGAGCGCCCCTGTGGCCGTTATTTGCCTTTTCCTGGCTACCTCCGCCCCCCTCATACTCCGTTGCCTGCGCCAGGACGTTCCTGTCGGCCTGCTCGCCCCAATCTTCATCCTCTGCCGTGGATTTTCCCTGGCAGCCGGGCTTTTTATGGGGTTTTTAAACCGGAATAACTGGAAAAAGGCTTGAAAGCACAGCCGGGGCAAGCCGAAAACCGGCGGGTTTCCATCAAAAGTCGAAAAAAAATCTAAGTTTCCGGTTCTGGCTGATTTGATTGTATACTATGCAAATTTATTATTAATTATATACAATTTATATCAAAATATGCTGAGGATGAATTTTTTACGGCCATAACTTAAATTTTAGCTGTAATATGTTGTTTAATAACAAGGTCTTACAACATAAATCCAATATGTTACATCTAATTTATTTAAGATTTTAGTTTTGTCAAGTTTTTTAAAATACTGTTTTGTATTGCAAAAAGTTTTTTTTAGGTTGAGGTTGGGGGCTAATTTTTTTCAGAATGCATATTTGTGGCTTGACATAGGCCATATTGCCGCGCATATATATTAAGTAGGGCAAATTAGATTTGGTCTACTATTTAAAAGACAAAATGAAGATTAGGGCTTTTTTAATATATCAAAAAGGAGAACGGAATGAATAGATTACTCATATTGGCCATCCTGGCTCTCTTCATCTGTGGCGGAATGCTGTATGCTGCCGATGGCGAAACCGATGAACCTGTTACCCCGGTAGTTGAGCAACCCGATGACGGGGATGATGATGACGCCGAAGTCGAAGGTGAAGAAGGTGAAGAAGGTGAAGGCGAAGAAGGTGAAGGCGAAGAAGATGAAGGCGAAGAAGGTGAAGGTGAAGAAGGCGAAGAAGGTGAAACAGAAGAGCCTGCCGCAGCTATTGATGAGATTGGCGCAGATGCCGCTGTTGGTGGCCCGCGGGTAGCGACCCCGCCTCCCCCTCCGGATATCAGGTGGCATATTCTTCTTACCATTCTGCCTGAACCTGAGTCAAAGCCGGAAGCCAAGAGCTTCAGCGAACCACGGGAAGAATGTCCTGATCCCCCCACTGATAATTGCTATGTTGGCGAGCCACAATAACCAGATTTTAGGGGTTAGGTCGTTTTTAAGCACTATTAATAGCAAGATAAATTAATAACCCCCTATAGCACAAATGTGCTATAGGGGTTACCTCAGAAGCATATGTGGTGGGCATTTGCTAAGAGGGGAAGGAATAATCAAAAAAAATATTTGCTTTTCCCATGCTATTTCCTAGTATGTTGTGATGTGCTATAGGTTTTTGCTATTATTGTGAAACCTGAGTTGATCTTAACATACAACCTAACCAAAAGGAGTGGGGAGAATGATATCTGTCTTGAGGAGGACGGGCATCATTGCCAGGCTGACAATCGCGCTTACCATCTTGGTTTGCGCCTTTACTATTTCGCCGGCAATGGCCATTGAAAACCTGGATAACCTGGGGTACAAGTTTGTTTATTCTTATGATGCCCCGCCCGACAGCGCTTTCGAGAGAAACGGCCCCTGGTATGAATGGATCGAACTGCTGCAACCCACAGATAGTTTCCTTTCTAATAAGGTCAACACCGCGGATGATCGTGTCCATGTCTATCTCGGTGAGTTCTTAACCCACAACGATAACCTCTTCCTTAATGAGAAGGATGAAGACAGCGATATTATTGAAACCCGGACTGCCGGTCTCGATATCCGCTCGGAAAGGTTCGAAGAGAGCGGCGAGAACAAATACTACGCTGAGATTCTTGCGGAATTCAGGTATGAAGATTATCTGGATTACGATGAAGAGGACCATTCTGAATTTGATATCGTTCCCAAGGCCGAATATAAATTCAATGAATTATTCAAGCTGGAGTATGAAGGCAGCTACCGCCGGTCTCAGAGTAGTACCGACCGTACCTTTGCCGACAGCATCCTCCACTACCGGATGGACAGCATTCTTAACCTGGCGGTTACACCCAGCGACAAGTGGGGCTTTGACTTAGCGGGCTTGGTCCGGGACAAGTATTATCCCGTCACCATAGACCAGCAACATGAAGCCCGCGAGTATGCCACCACGCTCGCGCCCTATTACCAGATGAGTGAAAATCTTCAGATTGGCTTTGATGCCACCTATGGCGAAATCTACTATGATCACGCCATCCAAAACGAAGTCGATTACAGCGAAGCCCGCTTCACCACTTCTTATGTTTATGAGAACTGGTCCTTCTATCTGGCTGCTGGTTGGCAATTACGCGACTATGATACCAGCGGTACTGATGTTGACCGGGGCGATTATTCAGGCTTTACTTATAACGGCTCCATCAGGTACACCGACCCGGATTATAAGTGGGATGTCGGCTTGCGCGCCGCCCGGATGCCCACCGAAACTTCGGCAGGCAACTTCAGTGAATTCACCCGGGTTTCGGTTGATGCCTCTTATATTCCAATAGATCCCCTGAGGCTAAGGGCGGAAGTTTTTGCGGAATACTCCAACCAGAGTAATTATTGGGACAGCAACCGGAACGGCGTCTCCACCAGTATTAGCTGGTCATTCTGCGATTATGCCGGCACGGGGGTTTCTTACCAGCATGTTCGCAATCTTTCCGATGCGCCCGACAGCGACTATATCAACAACCTGCTGTCAGTTGGCTTGTGGTTTACCTTCTAAAAAGCCAGGGTCGCATTGAGTGCTTTTTGCTGAATCAAAACCCAGGCATGAACAGCATTACTGAAGACTATTAATTTCAAATCCCGGCACATTACAGGTGCGTGCCGGGTTTTTGATATAACCACTTCTGATCATCAGCCTGTGGGGGATTAATATCCGATGATTACCTCTACCCAGAAACCCAATACCTACTTAACCCTGATTAAACTCTTCTGCCTGGTTGCCTGCTTTTGTCTCCTCTTACTCCTCTCAGCCACCGCCGGTGAAACCGGGTGGAACTTTGGCACCCCTGACAAGACTATCGAGGAAGCGGAAGCCAAGGCAGAGGTTACCACTGATACCTATAAAGAGTACGAGGCTGTGGCTCAGGATGAAGAACCTGAAGGGTTGATACCGCTCCGCTCTTCGCATCTGTTACGGCCGGGCGATGTCCTGGATATCAGTGTCCATGAGCATCCGGAATTTATGATCCGGCTGCGCGTGGATACCGATGGCAGTATCCGCTTTCCCCTTTGCGGAAAGGTCGTAGCCGCAGGCCTGACCGCCGGGCAGATCTCCGAGGCCCTTTCTAAAAAACTGCAAGAAGCCAATATCTCCGGGGCGCAGGTCTTTGTCTTCGTCTCGATGTACACCCCGCGTTATATCTATGTCTTTGGTGAAATCAGGGGCCAGGAGAGCAAAGCCCTGGAGATCCCCCCGGAGGGCAGGATGACCAGCATGCAGGCAATCAGCGGCGCGGGTGGTTTCACCCCCAAGGCCAACCTGCAAAAGGTTTTTGTCCTGCGCCAGACCAAGCAGGGCAAGATCAGAAAGATCCCCGTTAATATCGCCGGGATCATGTCGCAGAAAGGCGCGGCTGCGGATGTGGAGCTGCAGCCTGGTGACACCGTCGTCGTCCCACCCGCGATGCCGGTTTCAGTCCTCGGATTTGTCAATACCCCGGGAGCATTTGAGATTGATACCTCCAACCCCTGCTCCGCGGCGGAGATGATCAGCCGCGCCGGCGGGTTCCAGGAAGGCGCCGATCGCGACCAGACCTTACTCTTACGGGCGAATTCGAACGGCGGGCCAGAAACCACGGTCTCGCACATTATCCCGGTTGGGCGGATCATGAGGGGGGAAATCCAGAATCCCATTAATATTGAAGCCGGAGACACCATCATCGCCAGGGCCATGGACAAGATTCATGTCCTCGGGCAGGTGCAGATGGGGGGCGCGTTCTACATCACCCCGGAAATTACCATGACGGTAACGCGCAGCATTGCGATGGCCAGCGGTTTCAGCCGGATGGCAGCCGATGATAATGTCTTGTTAATCCGGGGGGGAACTGTAAAATCAATTAATCTGCGTAAAGCCCTGCGCCAAGACGGCGACCTGAGCCTTGATGAACCCTTGATCGCGGGTGACATTGTTTATGTACCGGAGTCCAGATGGTAGACTTTAACCCGGCCACTCCTTCGCCCCAGCCCCCCATGCACCAGGAAACCGCGATCCTGCATGGTGCCAGGGAAGATTTTAATGAAAAAGGCCATCTCCTCGATTATTGGCAGATCATCCGCTCGCGCAGCAATGTTTTCTTCTCGGTTTTTGTATCGATTGTGGTGATTGTCACCCTCTATTCCTTCATCCGAACGCCGATTTACCAGGCGGTTTGTAATCTGATGATCCTGCCGTCCAGCCCGAGGGTCTCGAATATCCGGGGCGTGTACGACCCCACCGAGGTGGTGCGGGATTACCAGGCGCGCCGCGATTTCCTGCAAACCCAGATGGAACTCATCCGCTCCGATCATATTCTGCAACAAGTCTTCGATGAATTCGAATTCGCCTCCATGGATGAGTTCAAGGATGAGGAAGAGCAACTCCTGGCCTTCCGGGAATTGATCAGTGTCAGCGCTATTCGCAATACCTTCCTGGTTACCATTGCCTTTGAATGGAAGGATCCCTATCTCGCGCAGAAGGTCACTACCCGGCTCTCCGAACTCTATGTGGATGATTACCGTAAGCGCCAGCTTGGCTTCGCCGGCAGCGGCATGGGCTCCCTGCGCGACCAGCTAAATAAGATTGGAATGGAGCGCAAGGAAGCTCTTAAGACCCTGCTGGCCTTCAAGCGAGAGCACCATATCATTGATCTTAATAACGCCCAGCAATTCCTGATCCTCAGGATGGGGCAGCTCAATGAAGCCACGATTGCCGCGCAGGTGGATGAAACCATTGCCAAGGCCACCATTGACTCGATTGCCACCTGGAAGGAAACCGGGCAGGATATCAACCAGATCCCAGAGGCCCTGAACAATCCCTCCATCACCTCTTTCAAACTGGAGCGCCTCCGCGCCCAGGCGGAAGCCCTGGGCATGATCAACAAATTCGGCCCCACCAGCCCCGTGGTGCTAGCGCAGAAACAGGTCGTCCAGGCGATGAACCAGGCGGTCAACGATGAAATTCTTAATTATATTGAAGGCGCCGAGTTGATGTATGAGCGTGCCAAAATCCGCTCCACTCTGCTGGCCAAGAACTTTTATGAGCTAGAAGAAGGCCTCTTTGCCTTGGACGAAATCTCCGCGGACTACCGCATCTACGAAGACGCCCTCGTAGCAAAAGAAGATGCCTACCGCCGGGTAGCCAACCGGTTGAATGAAATCGATATTGTCGACGCCACCAGCGATGTTCAGGCCAGTGGTAATATCAGTGTTATTGATGAGGCCGCCGTTCCCCAAAAGCCGGCTTACCCGCGCAAAGGCTTCAATATCCTCCTCTCGATGATCATGGGGGTGATTCTAGGGGCGGCAACCTGTCTCTTCCTGGATTATTTGGACACCACGGTTAAATCCAAGGAAGAGGTTGAAGCTCTCCTCGGAGCGCCGATCCTCGGTTTTGTCCCGCACCTGGACGGTGAGGATGTCGAGTCCGAGGCTTTCCATTCTCCGCATTGCAGCCTGGCCGAAACCTTCCGGACGATCCGCACCAGCATCGGCCTCTCCATTACCGGCAGAAAGAAACGCGTCTTTGCCATCACCAGCACCGAGCCCGGCGAAGGCAAGACCCTCTGCGCCATGAACCTCGCCCTGACCTTCGCGCAGGATGGTAAGTCGGTACTGCTGATGGAAGGCGATATGCGTCGCCCGCGGCTGAGCTCGATCTTTGAAAAAATTTCGCCGCATAATGGTGGTTCCGGACTCTCCAAGGTTCTAGTGCAGGAAACCGCCCTGGCTGATATCATCTGGGAACACCCCGAGGTCAAGGGTCTAAATATCGCCCTCTGCGGCCCGATTCCACCTAACCCCGCGGAACTGCTCAACACCCGATACTTCAAGAGCGTCCTAAAGGAAGCGATGGAGAGTTATGATATTGTGATTATTGATTCCCCGCCGGTCCTGAATGTCGCGGACAGTTTGATTCTGACCGAAACCGGCGTCTCCTTTATCTATGTGGTCCGGGCCTTCCGGACCGACCGGCAAAAGGTTGCCATGGCGGCGGAGCGGTTGCATACCGTCCGCGCTAACCTGATCGGCGCGATTATCAACAACGCCGATACCCCGCGCAAGAGCTTCTACGGTTACTATTCCGGAGGCCATTACCACTCCTCCTCACAACAGACCGATACAATTGAAAACGAGGCCTAGGGCCATGCCTTACCAGGGCGATGAAACTGCTCAACCGGTTGCTCCTTCATCCCCTACCTCTCCCTTAAACCCTCCTGCAACTTTCCGGCGCAGGCGCAGGCACGCGCGGGAGTACAATCATCTGCGCTACCTGATGATTGCCGGTATCTGCGCGCTCATCATCTTCGCGCCCCTGGAGTTTGGCGGCCGGGAGATGTGGGCCTGGGGATCTATGGGTATCGGGTTGGGCCTCCTCTTTGCCCTCTGGATAGTGCGGAGCTGGCTGCGCGGGAAGATTGAATACTGGCAAAACCCCCTTCACCTCGGTTTTCTTATCCTGTTCGCCCTGACCCTGGTGCAACTCCTCCCCCTGGGCAGCCTGCTGGGGGTGATTTCGCCGTACGCGGCCGGTCACTGGCAGGCAATTGCAAACCTCGGCATTGCGGGAGTCTCACATACCATCTCCCTCCTGCCTGGCGAAACCTTTAACTGCCTCTTACTAATCCTGATGGCGCTGGGAATGTTTTTTCTTGTTACCAACACTTTTACCACCCGGCGGTCGCTGCTTATTCTGCCGCTGGCAATTATCTCTTCAGCTACGCTCAATGCCTTGATCGGGATTATCGAACAGTTCGGCTCTGAGAAAAAGTCTTTCTGGTACCTGGGTATCTCTCGCTACTCGGTAACGGGAACTTATATCAACAAGAATCATTTTGCCCTTCTCCTGGAGATGGGGATTCTGGTCGCCCTCGGACTGGCGATGGCAGCGCTCTTTGCCAGGGGCAGGAGAAGCAGGCAGCGCGACTCAGCGGTGGAATTATTGTCAAAGCACGAGGCGTTTTTCTCCCTGACTTCAATCCTGACCCTGATGGCTATGCTCATGGCCCTGCTCTTCAGCTTCTCCCGCGCCGGGACACTCTGCGCCTTTATTGCTATGATTGCCTTCAGCCTCATGGCAATCCATTATTCCGGCCGAAGCCTGCGGCTTACCGGCGTGATCGCCGCCATCGCGGCAGTCTTTATCATTGCCAGCAGCCGAGGGCTGGACTATATCTGGCGGCGGTTTGAGGTTCTCGCCTCCGGGGAGAGCATGAGCGGGGCGGTGCGCTTGGACCTCTGGAAGAGCTCTCTCTCACTCCTGGGCAGGCACTGGTTTACCGGGGTGGGATTTGGCTCCTACCGCTATACCAGCCCCCGCTTTGAAAGCGGCCCCGTACCGGACAGCATCGCCTTTTACGCGCATAACGACTGGCTGGAGCTATGCTGTGAATTCGGCATCCCCGCCACCATCCTGCTGCTGGCAATCCTGGGCTATGTCATAGTTAAAACCGCGCTCCGCCTGCACCGCCGCCATGATTTTGTCACTAAGTGGGTGGGGCTGGGCGCGCTGCTTGCCCTCGTCTCCGTTGCCGGGCATGAACTCTTTGATTATGGCTTGCGCATGCACGGCAACCTGTTGATCTGCGTCAGTATCCTCTCCCTCGCGACCATCTGCTGCCACCTGCCAGGGAATAACGAGAACCGTCCCGGCCCGGAACTGCGCTCGATCAAACTCACTCCTGCCAAGGGCAGGATTTTTCTGATCCTCGGCCTAGTCATCGTCCTTGTCTTTATTCTCTGCCTCCTGCCGGTCAGGTTAGCCGGCACGCCGCTGGCCTACCTCAACGCGCGTGTCAGCCCCTTTGCGACGCATAAAATGGCAACTCCGGAAGCGGAAGCCCAAGAGCGGATCCAGCGGGCCGATGAGATCTTAACTTATTGTCAGAATAACACCCAGGCGTTGATGCAGCGCGCGGAGAATAACGTCATCCTGGCGACCCTTGCCATGCAGGAGGAGCAGGCGAAGCTCCTCGGCAAATCCCTCGAGGAAATCCGCGCCCTGGAAGAATCCAACCTCTTGCACGAGCCACTTCAGAAGTTAGCGGAACCGCTCAGGAAAAATATCAGCGGGCGTTATAAACAGGCGGTTGCAGACCTCCGCCGCGCCTGCGCCCTGGCGCCCACCAACGGCCAATACCTCGCCCTCTACGCCAAGGCGCTGGAGCAGGCCGGGAGCTTTGATAATGATCTTGATGAAGAGCTGCTGCATAAGGTCTTTGACCTTGCCCACCAGTCCTACCCCAAAGTTTCCAGCACCACCATGCAGTGCGCAGAAGGCGCCTGGCGCAGGTTCCTGCGGATGGGGGCGGGCGACGAACAGCAGCGCACCCGGGTCTTCAATCAGGCCCTGGATCTTTTTACCGAGGCGCTCCGGCAGAATCCTTACAGCGCTCCCCAGATTTATGACACGGTTTATTTCATTATTCCAGAGGTAAAAATTCTTCGCAGTATCACCCCGGGCAGGCTGATCTCCCGGGAGTTCCTCTATGATTATTTGTTTAATATTCGCAAGTTAGATGCCTGCCTCGAGGAGCTTAAAACCACCCGGCGCATCAATGCTGAACGCGAAGACCTGGAGAAGGGGGAACTCCATGATTCTTATGAGTTTTTCCGCAACGTCTGGTTCTCCAAGGCCGAGATTTCTCTCTCGTTACAGAAACGGGAAATCATTCTTTTGGGATTAACCGAACGCTGGCAGGAACGCGCCCAACGAATGGATACTTTAAGGGAAACCCTGCGCCCGACACTGCAAGATTCCCTGATAACCGCCAAAGAGCTGATTGCAGAGGGCAAGTTTCACCAAGCCAGTATCAACCTGCGCAAGATTTTGCAAACCGAGCCGTTTCATCCCGAAGCGATTATTACCCAAGCAAAGCTCTTGCAGTCTCTCGGCGATAGTGCCAGGGTCACGCGCCTGTTACTTCGCCTCGCCTATACCGATGAATCGGTGGCAACGGAGATCCTCAGCCAGGCGCTGGTGATCGTCAAAGAGAAATCTGCCAGTAACGCGGCTTTCGATTCCAACCACTGCTTCCCGGTGCGAGACTTTCTGCAGGCCGCCTTGATGGTGAAGCTGGAACAGTATGAAGCAGGATTGACAGCATTAAATTCATTAATTACCAAGTCTGAAAGCAAACTGGTCAAGGTCTGGATCCAAGAACATTTATTGTATTACTTTGCCGGGCTGGCCTTGGAAAATCTTGGCCGTCCCGAAGAAGCTTTGCTAACTTACGCCAAGGCCTTGAGCTTATGCCCCCGGCACCTGCCCTCAGCAAGGAACTCAGCGCGTTTAAGCAAAAGCTATAGCCTCCCTGAAGAACTGGCGCCAAGTGAGCCCTTTGGCGAATTGCGGCAGGTCTTAGCCGACAGCCTGTCCTGGCTTGAAACCTTGAACCCGGAACTGCCAGTGGATGTTGACTTCGGCGGGAAGTTCCGGCTCCTGGGCTATACGGTAACACCAAGAATAATCACCCCCGGCGGGCTGTTTGATATTAACTTCTACTGGTATTGCGAGGATGACATCCAATACGAATATAAAATTAACTGCGTTTACTCCCGGGGTAGGGAAAGAACTTTCCATGATAACCATTATATCCGCGGGATTGGCTTTGATATGGTGGGCTGGCGGGTGGGCGAGGTGATCGAGGTCCTCCGCAAGGTCTCCCCCTCATACCTGGATACCATGCAGAAAGGCCCCGGAATCCGACCGGGATTATATGATCTCGATGTCAGGACTTATCCCCGGGCCCAGCAGGCGGAGAGATTGATCCCCCTGGTAAGATGCCAGGCGCCTGCCTTCGAAGTTACTGACCAACCACTCCTGGTTCCTGAACTTGATTAAGATTTTACCATGGAAAGGGTTAATCTTTGATCGATCTGCATTGCCATATTCTCCCTGGGCTCGATGATGGGGCCAAAACTTTAGAAGACGCGGTCAAGATGGCGCGCCTTGCCGCCCAGGACGGCATAAAAACCATTGTGGCAACTCCCCATTCCTTCGATGGCACTTTTGAAGTCAGCCTTGAGGCCAGGGATGCCGCGCTACAGGAATTGCAGGCTGTGCTGGACCAGGAGGAGATCCCAATCCAATTGCTGCCTGGCAGCGACTGCCATATCAGCGAGCACCTGCTCACTGCCCTTCAGGAGTCGCCGGGTTACACCTTGAACCTGGCAGGCAAGGCCTTTTTGGTTGAATGGCCGCAAGAGGTTATCCCCTCTGGATTCAAGGATTTTTTGTTTGAAGCGCAACTGGCAGACCTGTTACCGATCCTCACCCATCCCGAACGGCACGCGGAGATCCAGCATAAACCTGAGCTCATCGGCAATTTGGTCGCCCGGGGTTTGAAGATCCAGGTTACCGCAGCCAGTCTGACCGGCCTTTTCGGCCACCAAGCGCGGGAAACTGCGGAATTTCTCCTCGACCAAGGCTGGGTAGATGTCCTGGCGACCGACGCGCATAACCCTGAAATCCGTACCCCCACGCTTTCAGAAGGCCTGGCCTGTGCTGAAAACATCATCGGAAAAGCTGCCATCAACCTGGTAACCACCAACCCGGCCAGGCTGCTGGGGTTGGCGTAAAAGCCTGGGAATCTGCTGAAATTTCCCGCCGGAACTCCAATTATCAAAAGGTTATATGCCAAGGGATCGCCGGGGGAGTTGTTCTATACAATAGAAGTTGACATGCCTACTGCTCTTTTAATAATATGGTTAGGGAATAGGACTCTGCGCTTGGCTAAAGCCAGGCGCCGGGTAAATGATATTACAGCGTTTCAGCTACAGCTCCAACGCTGGAGTAGTAATTGTATCCAGCTTGGGGTTTACCTTTGGGGGGATTTTCAATGAAACCGGATTCAAACCAACCCGAACGCAAATCTAATACCTTCGGTTACCATCGTCCGATCAAACCGCTGGCAAGCTGGAAGAGTCACCAAAAGATCGCCTTTACCATCTTTCTGGCATTCTTCGTGCTTGGCGGGATTGTCTCTATCTTCACCCCTCCGGTCTACCGGGCGGAGTCCTTGATTAATTTCCCGCCCCGGAGGATCTCCAGCCTCTCCGAGCAGGATCGCATCCCCATGGATGGGTATGACGCCTTCGCGCAAAATCAGGTCTATCACCTGCAACGCCCGGAGTTGCTTAAGAAAGCCCTGCAGACCCTCGATTTCCAAAATCTTGAGTGGAACCACGGCGGCGACCTGGAAGAGTCCCTGCTGGTGCTGGAGGAAAAAGTGACCGTCCAGAGATTGGCAGGGAGTTATTTAATCTCCATTGCCATGGAAGACACGCAGCCCGCAGACCTGGCGAAAACGGTTGATGCGATTGTCGAGGTCTACCTCCGGGAAGTCCGGGAGGGGACTTTAACCAACGAGGATCAACATAAGATCAAGCTCCTGGCTAGAAAGGGCGATCTGGAGAACACCTTGAAGACCTTGAACGCGCGGATCGCGGTGCTGGCCAAGGAACTGGGGTTGCTGGCGGGTGAAGACAAGCTCGTCAATCCCTTCCGGAATGAAATCGAATTCTTGAGCAATAAGCTGGTCGAAGCCCGTTCGGAATTGATCAAGGCCCAAGCCAACCTGGCCACGGTCAAGGCAGCCGAGGAAGCCATCACCCCGGAAGAGATCCTCGCCAAAGCCATGCTGTTGGTGGATGACGATCCGGAACTGAAGGAGCAGTTGAAATTCCTGCGGGAGCGCGAAGCCTTGCTGGAGACCAGGAAGTTTGAACTTGAACAGCTCGGCGAAGAAGAGATCTCTGAGCAGATTGATCCCTTGGAGATCTCGGATCTCGTCAGGATTAAGGTTGACCAGCATGAACTTGAGCAGAACCGCAAGGATTATGTGAAAACCCGGGAAGAGGCGATCACGACCCGGGCGGAGACCTTAAGTGCGGAAAGCAAAAAGAGGATCACCGCCGCTGCCACCCTGGAAAAAAACGCCTCTGAGACGGTCAAGCGTTTTGAGAACCAATTGCAGCAATATACTGCCGACCGGGAAGCCTTCACCGATAAGTATAACGAAGTTAAGCAGATTGAAAAAGATCTCCAGCGCAACCATCTCTTGCTAACCAAAGTCGAGGAACAGATTGATATCTTCGCGGAGGAAGAAGTGGCCCCGGGGCTAATCCAACTGGAACAGAAGGCGCAGACCCCGACCGAGCCGGTCCAGCATTACCGACTCAAAAACCTGGGAATCTTTACCCTGGTTGGCATTATCCTCGCACTCCTCATCCCCCTGGGCATCGACTACTTCAATCCCTGGGTTCTGGGCCCAAGTGATGTGGCCCCCATTGTGCATAGCCCTCCCCTGGGCTGGATCCTTGAGCGCAAGGACGAGAAATGTAAGCTCTTCGCCCGGGAGCAGCTCCGGCGGCTGGCCAGGGTAATTGATGAAAAACGCGGTGTGGAGAAGCTCAAGCTTCTGGCAATCAGCTCCGCCCGGCCGGGCGGGGGCGCCAGTGAGCTCTGCTGCCTGCTGGCAGATGAATTTGTGAATCTCGGCCTCAAGGCGCTGGTGATCGAGGCTAATGCCTTCCGGCCGGACAACCGTTTTACTGCCGGCCATGGCGGGCCGGGGCTGATTGATCTTTTAAATGGAGAGGCTGCGTCCGAGGAGGTTATCCGCAAGTCGCAAGGCGGCCTGCCGGACTGCATTACAGTTGGTGAAACTAAGGGCCAGAGGATTCTCCCGGAGAAGAATATCGCGGAGGTGTTTAAGAAGCTCTCCGGCAAGTACGACCTTTGCCTGGTTGACACCCCCCCCGCCCTCCTCTCCGCCGACGCGGAGTTGCTGGCCAGGATTTGCGATGCCACCCTGCTCCTGGTGGAAACGGAGCGAGTCACTCTCAATGAAATGGCGCGCGCGGCCTCGATTCTCAACCGCGCCAGCCAGGGCGCAACCCAGGTAGTGCTCAACAAGGTCAGGGTCTTCAAAGACGGCGGTTATTTTGCCGAGATGCTTTCTGAATATGAAGACCCGACGCGGAAACCGCCGAGCAGCTTCTGGGGCGACCTGCTTTTGAAGTACCATAAGAAATTTTAACTAAACTTTAGCCAGCTTCGCCAAGAGGATGAGAGCATCCATGAACAGGTATTTTAAATTTCCTGGGTTGATATTATCCGGGCTGGTCGCTTGCTGCCTCGGCATTGCCGCTCCGGGGCAGGCCTCCGAAAATCTGCTCAACCAGGTCATAACTAATTATGATGCCAGGGCCTTCTACCTGCTCGCCTCGCGCGCGGGGCGGAAGATTAATGCCAGCAAGGCCGAAGCCACCGTCACCTACCTGAAGAATCATCCCGAAAATATGACCTCCGTCCTCAACCGCTGGGATATCCTTTACGATTCAGAGAGTGAACTGGCGCGAAAACAGGCCGAGTGGGAGCGTAAATACGGCCTCAGGGCTTATGTGCTCAACAGCCGTTACTACCTCATCCTCGCCACTGAGAAAGACCGGGATTACGCTGCGATCGTAGGCTTTTACCTGGACCGGATGACGGATTCATATGCCACGGTGCTGGGCCGGGCGGTGGATGAGATTGATCGTTATGCGCTTTATCTTTATCCCGACGAAGCCTCCTTCCGCTCTTCCGGCGGCCCGGCACGGGCGGTCGCGTACTTCTTTGCCAACCGCCGCGAATTGGTCGGCTGCGCCCAGAGCACCAAGGGCACAAGCAACAACATTCAAAGGATTCTGAGAAACTTCTTCCACGAGGGCGGGCATCATGCCACGCTCTACCGCATGCCGCGGCCGTATATCTGGTTGGACGAAGGCCTGGCGATGCAATTCGAAAGCACCGGTGTCAGCGGCAGCAGGCTGACCGGAGTCGGCACCTCGATCAACAGCAGCCGCCTGAAGCGCGCCGCTATGAATGTGCGCGGCAACCGGACGGTCGAGATCGAGACCATGATGACCTCCTCCCGGAGGCAATTCAACCAGCGCGCCCTGGATAACTACGCCCAGGCCTGGTCGTTGGTGTACTTCTTCCGGCATGGCTCAAGGCATTACCAGCGTAACTTTGAAAATCTTATGGCAAACCTTAAGGACGGCATTGATTATGACGAAGCCTTCCGTCGTGCCTTTATCGGTGTGGACTGGGAAAACCTCGAAGACAGCTGGAAGAAATATGTCCGTACCCTTCGACCACGCAGCACCAGCGTCAAGATCGCGGATATTGAGAAGATGAGGCAATCCCTGTTATCGTATGATCAACCCAGGCTGACTTCCGCAGACCACGATTAATGCCCTGCCAAAATCTTGCAGAGTATTTCCATCCCCAGCAATTATGCAGCCATCAAAAAAGGGTAACACTCCCCTAAGCGAATGCCACCCTTTAAGTTAAGTTGGTAGCGGGGGAAGGATTTGAACCTTCGACCTCCGGGTTATGAGCCCGACGAGCTACCAGACTGCTCCACCCCGCGATATTTTATTACAGCAGTAATCTCCCTGCCGGTGTTAAGTGTTAGAGTTTATCATAGGGGTTAAGGTTGTCAAGCATCTTTTAACTAATTGGATTTATAACTTCATTACTACAAACAGCAGTTATGCCTATATGCTCAGGGGTAAAAGCGCAGGATGCGCTCAATAAATATAATAAAAATATTCACTAATATTTAGCCAGCCAGGGGCTCAGGCCTGCAGATCTATATGGGGCTGGCCATCGTGGTAAGGGGTAAGAGGGGCTTTTCCCTCTGTAGTAACTTCTTGCGAGGGTTCTTCTTCTGGAGGTTTCTGGCGGGGCCGGGGGGGCGGTTTTTTCTTTTCTTCCTCGGGATTGATCTTTCTTACCAGCTCCTGTTCATCCTTGATAGCTTCATTTTCAGATTGTTTTACATCCCTGACCTCTTCTTCCGCCTTCCTGGCAAGGTCAAGGGCTTCGTTCCGGCGCACCGTGTTTTCCGTCTTGGCGTGCTCATCCTGCGCGCTCTGCGCTGCCGCTACCATAGGGCATTTGGCAAGATTATCCTGGATATTCGAGATCAACATTACCGCGCCCTCTGTGGTTCCAGCCTTTCACGACGCCCTTCCCTTTATCTTTCAAGATACTCGGTAAATCTGCCAAGTCAAGCGGGGCGGGCCAAAATCAGGAATTTTTATCTCTATCCTCCGGCCCGCGGTCGTCAAAGACTGCAACCTGGGGTCAGAGGGTGCTGACCTCGCGGGCGTTGAACTTGTCCCTCAAGAGGGAGAGCGTTTGCTGGTGGATCTGGCAAACCCTGCTTTCGGAAATATTCAGGACCGAACCAATCTCCTTTAAACTCATATCGTCATAATAGTACATTACCAGTATGGCTTTTTCATTTTCTGACAACCCCCGCATTGCCAGGTTTTTGATTTCATCGCGATGCATTTTATCCAGGGGATTCTTGATCCGTTTGTCGGTCAGGGTATCCAGATGGCTCATTTCATTCTCGCCATCCTCATCCCATTTGCGATCGAGTGAAACCATGGTTTTGACATTGATTTCATTCTTCAGCCGATCCAGATCGTCCATGCTGAGTTCCAGGTGATCGGCCAACTCCTCCTCCGTCGCCGGACGCTTGATTTTGGTCTCCAGTTCGTCGCGGGAGCGGTCCAACTGGTGGATCTTGTTGCGGATCAGCCTCGGCACCCAGTCATAACGCCTGAGATCGTCCAGCATTGATCCCCGCAGACGCTGCCCGCAATAGGTTTCAAACTTGATGCCTCGGGTGTGGTCGAACTTGCTGATCGCGTCGATCAAGCCCAGCGTCCCCGCGCCGATCAGGTCGTTGACATCCACCATCGGCGGAAGCTTGGCGCTCATGCGCTCGGCCTCCTGCCTGACCAGGGGCACATACATTTCAATTAGCTTGTCGCGCAGATCCAGGCTATGGGTGCGTGAGTATTCGTCCCAAATCTGCTCTGCCGACACGTTTTCACCGGCCTTGGCTTTGTTCTCAGGCTTGAGGATTTCTTCGCTGGCCGGCAATCTCTCAGCAGGCTTTTTCCTGGTGCTGGTTCCTTTTCCCGGCCTGGGTTTCTTTAAGGAACCGGTTTTCTGTTTTCGCTTCACCTTATCCCTCCTTGTTTGATAACATCCTGGTTGGTCTGCCCGTTGTCATTTAGTCTCCCCCAAGTAAATAATCCGCCTGACTTATGGTTAAGTGTCTCCGGCTCTTGTCTTTGCTAAATTTACTTCCTCGTTTCTTTTAGTCTCTTGTTCCAGCATCAGCAATTGGTGGCGTAAAGCCTCTTCCTTTGCGCGTTTCTCAGCCATTTCTTCCTGCACCAGCGAGATTCCCAGCCAGGAAACAATCCTTCCAAAGAGGTAGCTGAGGACCAGGCATCCCAGCAGAATCAACATCCCTGCCTTGGCGCCGACGGTGGGATAACCCATGAGCGTCCTGACGCTCCAGGTAGCCAGGAGCAGAACCACCGCCATCATGGTAAAGAACCCCGCCAGTTTTGCTCGCATAACCTCTATCCTTCAAGCCCGTTAAGTAACCGGCACGCTTCTGGGTAGGGAGATTTCTCCTAGGACCAGCCGGGCCAGCATTCGCGCGTTGCCGGTCTCGATATTCTCCATATAATCCTGGCCGGTCGTGATGTAAGACAGCCCGCAGTCCATATGCGCCGCGATAGTCATGAGGATCCCGTAAGTAATGGCTTCATCCAGCTTGGTCAACAGGACGCGGTTGAATTTCACCAAGCCGAACCGCTTGAGCAGGTCCAAAATATGCTTATGGCTGGAGAACCCGCAGAGTGCCAGGTGTACTTCATCGGGATGGACAATCTCCAGCATCTTCGCCAACTCCTTGAGCGAGACGGTGTCCTTGGGCACCCTCCCGGCGGTATCGACAAAGACAATCTCCCGGTCCTGCGCCTGGTTGATTGCCGCGCGGATCCGTTCAGGCGTATCCGCTACCGAGAGCGGGATATTCAGGAGCTGCGCCACCGAGCGCAACTGCTCCATCCCTCCCGGGCGGCTGGTATCTTCGGTAATCAGCCCTACCCGGCGCTTATGGTGGACCCGGAACTGGGTGGCCAGCTTGGCGACACTGGTAGTCTTGCCGACCCCGGTCGGCCCCACCACCACCACCACGGTCGGCTTGCCGTCCTCCCGGAGCTGGATCTCCCCGTTGACCGGCATCAGCATGGCAATGGCAGCCAGCACCGCTTCCTGCACCTTGTCAGGCTTATTCATTTCAGCTGCAGAGATTTCGTTATTCAGCCTCTCTACCAGATGCCTGGCAATATCATCAGTGACTTCGTTGTCCAGCATTTTCATATAGATATCCAACAGCGGCTCCGCCACCGACGGCCGGTCGCTGCGCCGCGCCA
>JAFGNG010000083.1 GCA_016927125.1 Planctomycetota bacterium
GAGGAAATCGCCAAGGAGTTCAAGGTCAAGAAGGCCTATACCCGCGAGCGTGATCTCCTTAAGGACCCGGATGTTGACGCGGTCTATATCGCCTCGCCGGTGAATGTCCATCTCAAGCAGATCAAGATGGCCGCGGCGGCCGGCAAGCACATCCTCTGCGAAAAACCGCTGACGATGTCCTTGAAGCAGGCCAAGGAAGCCATCGCCGTCTGCAAAAAGAACAAGGTCATTCTCCAGGAAGGCTATATGATGAAGTTCCACGGCGCGCACCAGAAGATCGCGGAACTCATCAAGCAAAAGAAGATCGGCAAGGTTGTCTACATGCGCGCGCAGCTCGCTTGCTGGTATCCGCCCATCAAGGGCGCCTGGCGGCAGGACCCGCGCACCGGCGGGGGCGGTTCACTCGTCGATATGGCGACGCATCTTTACGATCTTCTGGAATCCTTCGCCGGCCCG
This sequence comes from Planctomycetota bacterium, assembly GCA_016927125.1. Classification (GTDB taxonomy): domain Bacteria; phylum Planctomycetota; class SZUA-567; order SZUA-567; family JAFGNG01; genus JAFGNG01. The sequence continues at coordinate 457 of JAFGNG010000083.1, forward strand.
GTGAAGCGCGTTGGCGCCATCACCGGCAACCAGGTGCAGAAGTACAAGTCCGAGGACTCCGCTACCCTGATCCTCGAATTCGCTTCCGGCGCCCATGCCAGCATTGATTCCTTCTTCTGCGTACCGGACGAGGCCTCGCGCACGCGCCTGGAGATCTACGGCTCCAAAGGCGCGATCCTGACCGAGGGCACTATTGGCCAGGGCACCGGCGGCAAGCTCGAAGGCATCTTCGGCCTCGGCTCCGGCGGTTATGCCGCGGCGCAGAGCAAAGACAAGGCGCCGGAATTCAAAGATATTGCTTTTCCAAACGTTAACCCGTATACTGCCGAGTGCGAATATTTCGCCGATTGTGTACTCAAGAAACGCCAGCCCAAGATCAATGGGGTTGACAGCATCCTGCACATTACCAACCTGACGGAGAAAGCATATGCCGCAAGCAAGCAAAACCGGATCCTCACAGTTTAAAGCTGGCTTTGGCAGGGAAATTATCACACCGGCAAGGGGGACACCCCTTGCCGGTTATTTTACACCCCGCCATGCCAGTGGCATCCTCGACGATCTTTATGTCAAAGCCTGCCTCTTTTCCTGTAATGATAGCATTGCCGGAATCGTGGTCTTCGATCTTGTCTACTGCAACTCTTTCCTGTTAGAAAAGATGCAGGCGGGATTGGCCAAGGCCAAACTTCCCTATGCGGATAACCTGATCTTCTGCGCCACCCATACCCACACCGGGCCGGAGATGGGCACCTTCCGGGACCCGATGACTCCTGAAATTGACGCCTACCTGCAGATGGCGGCAGAGAAAGCAATCTATGCCCTCAAGCAGGCTGAGGCCAATTTGTATCCCAGTGAAATCTCTTACGGCTCGGTCAATAACAATCCCTTCGCCTTCAACCGCCGTTTCTATATGAGGGACGGTTCGGTTGTCACCAACCCCGGTAAGTTGAATCCGGACATTGTCCGGCCGGAATCAGGAGTCGACAAGGAGATCAGCATCCTCAAGGTAGAGCAGGACGGCAGCCTCGCCGGGCTGATTACCAACATTACCAACCATACCGACACTACCAGCGGCGACAAGGTCTCCGCCGACTGGCCGGGACACCTGGAGCGCTATATCCAGGAGCAACTCGGCGAAGCACCGGTTGTAATTACCACCATCGCCCCCTCGGGCAACATCAACCACTTTGATGTCACTAAGGTTGGCGAACAGGCCTCTCCCGAAGAGGCGCGGCAGATTGGCCGCGGCTATGGCGAGATTGTCTGGCAGGCGCTACCGGATTTATCAGCGATTGTAAAATGTTCGCTGGAATCACGCCGCACCAAGGTCAAGATTGGCTACCGCAAGGTTGATCCCAAGGAGCTTAAACAAGCTCAGGAGCTGATGGCGCAGCCTGCTCCTGAAGATATTGGCAAACGCCTGACCAGCGAAGACCTGGCCAACGGCAACCCGATTGTCCTGCGGATGTTCGCCGACGGGCTGGTCAAATACGCCCAGTTGGCCAAGGGCCCGGAGCGGGAGTTCGACTTGGTCTGCGTATGTTTGGGTAGCGACTTCGCCATCACCTCGCTCCCGAGCGAACCCTTCACCGAAATCGGCATGGCTATCAAGCAGGGCAGCCCCGCGAAGCTGACCATGGTCGCGAGCCTGGCGATGGGCGCCTGCGGTTATGTCCCCATGAAAGAGTGCTACGGCCGCGGCGGGTATGAAACCACTGCCAACTTCGTCGGTGGCGGCGCAGGCGAAGACACCTCCGACCGCTTCATTGAAAAGAGCATTGCGCTCTTGAAGGGTGAAGTGTAGGCAACTGAAGTTTTGAACCCTCAATTCTGAGGATAGGATTCTCCTATGTCACCACCCACCTATTCCTTCCAACTTCCCGAGATTGTTGAAGCTGAGCGCTGCGGGCGGGCGATAATCGAAGCCCATCCGCCGCGCAAGGGTGAGGCGTGGATTGCCTTGGTTGACGCCTCCTTCGCGGGTGCTGCCGCGCTGGCTGCGGTGCGCCTGGCGCACACCTGTGGCGCGGCCGTTACCATCTACCTCCTCTCCCCCCAGGCCGACACCTGCAGCAGCTTCTCCACCATGTTGGAGGTTGCGGGCAGCATGGATCTCCCGGTCTGCATGTGGGAGAATAAGCTGGCTGAAAAGTTGCCTGCGAACAAGCGCGTCCTGCTGGCCTGTAATGCACCGGAGCTTGGCTCTCTCTTTCCTGATGCTATAAGGGTAGATGACTTTGAGAGCAGCCTCGCCTGGCAGACTGTCCCGCCGGGAGCTATCCCCGAAGCTATGCTGCACGTGCTTACACCTGCTACTCCTGCCCTCTGCTGCGCGGCGGTGCGGGAGCTTGACCGGGCCACTATCGAAGATTACGGCTTGCCCGGTATCTGCCTGATGGAGAACGCTGGCATCGGCGCCACCGCGGTCGCGCTTGAAATGCTGGCTGGTAATAAGAATCAGAAGACTCTCATTCTTGCCGGGCGTGGTAATAATGGCGGGGATGGTTATGTGGTGGCGCGCGGGCTGTTGGAGATGGGATATCCAGTTACTATAGCCCTTCTCTCAAACCCGGAAGGCTTGCGCGGTGATGCGCTCTCGAATTATACCATACTTACAGACGCAGGCGTGGAGGTCGAAGCTGTCCCGGACAATCCCGAAAGGATTGCCGAATTGCTTGCGGGGAGGGACCTGGTGATAGATGCCATCTTCGGAACCGGCATCAAGGGAAAACTTACTGGCATGGCCCGCAGCACTGTCGAAGCGGTCAATGCCTCCGGCCTGCCGGTGCTGGCGCTGGACATTCCCTCGGGCTTGAATGGCGACACCGGCGAAGTCCTGGGCGTTGCTGTCAAAGCCACCCGCACAGTTACCTTCGCCGCGGTAAAAGAGGGATTGATTAAAGGTCAGGGGTCGGAGCATTGTGGGGGAATCACCCTCGCCGACATTGGTGCGCCGAGAGAGTTGCTGAAAATGTAGCCCCGGTTCTCCAACCGGGGAAACCACAGGCTGGAGAGCCTGTGCCACAACAAAACCGGCGCCCATCGAACGTCGGAGAAAACTGTGGGTCACGGCGAGCCGTGCCCGGATCAGCACATCATAATTTTTGGGCACGGTCCGCTGTGCCCCTACGGATCGTACCGATCCACTAATTCTTTAACCATGGGCATGCGGATTGCCGAGATATTATCCGCATCGCGGTCCTCTTCACCCTCGGGGAAGAAGTCTCCAAAAAGATGGTCCAGACCAGGGCTCCAGAGTTCATAACTGGTTTCAAAACCCGGGATTGCTTTCGGCGCGCTGTCGGGGCGGTCATCTTCGTCTTGCCAATACATATAGATCAGCGGCTCGCCCCAGTAATCGAAAAAACCGAAGCGAAAGTAGTCCCCACCCCAGTTATCGCTTCCCCAATCAACCCTTCTGCAAAAGTCTTTTTCTGGAGATTTTTCGGAATCATCATCATAATCATCCCGGGTGGTTTCATCAATATACACGGAGTTGTATTCAACATAGGGTTCATCTCCGACGTGCTTCGGATCATAGTACAGCGCTTTCCAGAGCACAAAGGAGCTTTGCTGATAAACATACCGGTTTGGAATCATAGTTCCGGATACCTGCGTGCCAGTTTCATCTTCCACGCTGAACCTCCAGCCCGGCTGTTTCGAGTCGTCATAATCCGATTCTCTAATACCACAGTCTGGATAATCGCCATTATCGCTTTTGTATTTTTCCAGCCCGGAATTGATCCTTGTCAGCAGCATTTCGGTCGTGGTGATGGCATTCTTATCCCGGACCGTGCCGACCAGGCCAAAGACCAGGCCGGCAAGCAGAACCATGATCGAGATAGTGATCAGAACTTCTACCAGGGTGAAACCGTGCTGCTTCAAGCCTGAGTTCTGGTTACGGGTAGGGGTAATACTTGCGTCAATTCCAGTCATCGCCTCTCTCCTGAATTTTTATCGCCTGATTCTTCTTAACTATCTGTCGGCCGTTATTATAGTCGTTTTCCCGGGCTTTCCTTGGACAAAATTTTGCTGGCGCACTTAAGCCTTACGCAAAGGTGCGGCAGATTGCTGTTATGACTATACCTTTTCATTATACTTTTGCAAGTGTGGCAATGCTAATTGAATAATTTCCAAAATCAGCGGTAGCCTGCCAAAGCTTGACAAAAGTCTTTCTGATAGATACTTTTTCTACTGGTTTATTAATTGTTGCACACAATCAGGCGTAATTACTCCGAGGAAATACTCCATGGCAAAGACTGCAGCGCAAATAAAATTCTCTCCTGCCGCTGGTTTAAGCAGGGATTTCACCTCCCACGCGGGCAAGCTTCTTTCTACAATGCGGAAGCTCCTGCACGCCCCGGGGGATGATAAAATCTTCAAAACCGTCAGTCTCCATGGCCTCCGGTTGCAAGACCTTGGTGAAATCACCAGGAGCTTTTATCAGCATAATCCGGTTAAACCCTTCCTCAAGCAATTGCAGCCCTGCCTGGACGGGACCCATGAAATCCTGAAGCTCCAGAAATTGCAGGCCATGGTTGCAACATTAGAGCAAAAAACCGCTTATTCCGTGCTCTTTCTCAGCCAACTGAAGGTCAGGGAAATTGACTGGCGCGATGAGATTGCCTTCTCCATCAATTATCTCAACTTTAACGCTGCTGAAAAGCTGTTGCAAACTGTAAAAAAAGAACTCTCCAAGCCTCAAGCTGCAGAGCAAACCCCCAAAAAGTGGTGCCGACAACAACTGTTTATTCTGCGTAAGCCGCAAAAAACCGCGTTTAAAGAACGTGGTCAGAAAGCCCTCTCCCAATTGTCCAACCGCCTGCGTTATTGTTGTTTAAATATGAATCTTTTCCGTACTGAATTTGCTTCATTTTTGCCTTCCAGCAAGGTATTAAAGCAGTTACTTGCAGCTATAAAGGTGGCGGAAGGGTGGTGCGACCTCGAAGATTCTGTTATTGAGTTTACCGCCCACACCACTTTGAAAGGGCACGCAAAGCTTGAAAATGCTATAACTAAGATAGCTAAAAATGCTTGCAAAGAAGCGGAATCTCTCCGGGACAGCATGCTTGGCGAATAGTCTTTCTCCATCCCCCTGCTGTCAAATTTTATAACCCTTACCAACATCATCCCATATTTAGCCGAAACCATTCTGTTTTGCAGCTAAAATCAACCTCTTTTAGCATATTTTTATGATTTTTTAATCTCGCATAACCAGCTGATATCATAGCACTTACAGTATATTTATCATTATTTACCTTGACAAATCAAAAGAAAATCCCGACTACAATTTGACAATATATTTTTATGGTGCATATTAGTATTATAGATGGAGTGCTTGAAAGGGATTAAGCGATATTATTATCATCTTTGTCAAGTAAGTTATTGCTCGGGCCTCCTCAAAAAAATAGACCTGTAACCTTAGCGAGCTTTACACGAGCCGACCAAAGGTACAGCGCAAAGTTAGAAGACAATGCAACTAGTTTAACATTGTGGAACAGGATTTTTAAGTCGGCAGCTTCTTAAAAATAGCAACAGGGAGTTTTCTACAGTCGCCTGAAATCAACATCCTGGAGCTGTACTTGTCGGGACAGCGGGTAGTTAAAGGGTGGCTGAAAGGAAAGGAGTAATTGATGAAAAAGCCGCATGCCAACAACGAGAAGTTCCTGAGTAATATGGCCCAGCAGTTGATTAATACTGCCAGAATCTTGCGTGAAGTGCGCGAGCGTATGGAGAAATCCGCTGATCTGCAGCGTCGTACCACTGAAAGAATCAAGGCTCTCAACGCTTCTTTGCAGTCCTCCATGGCTGAGCGCAAACGTAAACGCAATTTCACTTACCGTGAATACCTTGAATTTACCAGCGCCGAGGAATTTGAGCATTTCAAGGCGCTGCCGAATATTTCGGATTCTGAGATCAGGGAAGTTGATGTTGAGGCGTTGATTAAAGCGTTGCTGGAAGAAACTGATATTTCCTGAAAACGCTGAGCCTGATATATAGCCGTATTTATGGACCATTGTTAGTTCTTCAGGAGAGTCAGGGGTTATACTCCATTTATCCCTTCCCCCCCCTGCCTCTCGCCCCTTCGCTTCCCCCAGCGAGGGGGCTTTTTTTTACTACCTTTCCTTCCCACCCCCGCCTCCCTGCAAGGCAATTTAAAATATATTTGCCTGTTCTTGTGTTATACAGTTATAATCTCCTGGCTGGTTAATCGCTTGAACCTGCCATTTGTTCCGGATATTACCTGTAAACCAAGAGGAGACGCCCAGGCATGTTATTATCCAACCGATCCAAACGCTTTGTATTAATCCCCACTTTTTGTTTGATGATCGCGGTCGCCGGCCTTTGCCTTGCAGGCGAAGAGATAGATTTGGACGGCCTGGCGCTGCCAATCCCGGAGGTTGAGCCGGGACAAGGAATTAATACCTGTGAAACCGGCTGGGCAGCATACCTGCGCGGGGACATCCTGAAAGCGGAAGAGGAGTTCCAGGGGTTATTGGCGCAGGAACCACACAATCCCTTCGCTTATTTTGGCATCGAAACCCTGGCCAATGGCAAGGGGCTCTACCGGGAAGCATTTTCTCAAGCCATGGAAGCGACCCGTAATGCTGTTGCCTCTCCGTGGTTCGAAGTTTTTCTCTCCGACGCAATTGAACTTTTTGTCTTTTCCGAAGAGCCGGAGCGACTGATTAACTTTCTGCAAGAATTGCAGACCCGCGAGGATATCTCCTACCTCAACCATCTCATTGTCTCCCATGCCCTGGCAGACGCTTATGAGAATAGCGGGCAGGCTGAAGCGGCAATCGCGACGCGGGCAAAGCTGCCCTTTATTCGGGACTGGCTCTTGCTGGGGCCTTTCAACAACCGGGATAAATCCGGTTTTGACCGGGGATCTGAAGTCGAGGGGGACCTGCCGAAGATAGATTTTAACAAGGAATACGAGGGCCGTAACGAGCCGGTCAAGTGGTTTCGCCCGATGACGTTGGCGGAGCACGGCTATTTTAACCTCTCGGCAATACTCTATCCTCATGAGGAAAATATCGCCTATGCCTGCACCCAGGTAGAGGTTGCTGGAGAGACCCAGGCAACGCTGATCTTCGGGGGTGGGGGGGTATCGGAGATCTGGGTAAATGGCAAAAAGTCATGGGCTTGGAAGAGCTATTTCAGATACCACCCCTTTCAAAGATTATTGCCCATCACCCTGCAACCTGGGGTCAATCAAATAGTAATCAAGACCGGTGGTGAACGGGATGCCAAGTTTGGAATCTCGCTGATGATCCTGCCAAATACTATTGAAGGATTAAACCAATCGCTGGCCACGGATGCGATTAAACTACGCCCCTCCATCCGGATTGCCCTGGACAAACCGGTTTCTGTAAACAACCTGGAATCTTCTACAACCGATCCGCTTGCAACCAAGGTGGACGATGACACCGGCCTCGCTTGGGGGGCAACCGGGTTTTTCAGGGCTTACCTGGACAAATATCCCAAAAACCCGATGGCGCTTACCGGCCTGGGTTATCTCTACCTGCAAAGAGGGCTGGATGATAAGCATAACCTGCGCACCCGCCCTCTGTTTGAAACCGCTGCCCAGGTTGCGCCGCGGTGTCCCTTGTTCCTGGGCCTGGCTTCCTTTGTGCAGCAGGACGCGAATGTCGGCCGGGATTACCTGCGCCGCGCCCTGGCGTCGCACCCCGATGAAACCATGGCCTCGGAACACCTGCTCCGGCAGTATTACCAGGGCGGGTTGTCCCGGGAAGCCGAAACCATGGCCGACACCATCCTGGAGCGCCAGCCCTCTGCAGAAGCCTATAAAATCCTGGCACAGATTAAATCGCACCGGCAGTGGGGGCCGGAGGCGCGCGCGGACCTGCGGGAAGCGGGCAAGCTTAAGCCCGGGGATGTTTCCATCTATAACATGCTGGCCCAGCTTGCGGATGGCGAAGAGGAATCCCTTCAAATTATCCGCCAAGGCATTGCCCGCACCGGGTCGTACTCCTTGCGACGTACCCTGGTTCTCAAGCTCCTTCCGAAAAGCTCCATCCCGGTGGAGGAACTGGTCGAGCCGCTATGCACCAACCTTAAATTAAATCCCTATTCCCTTGAAGATTACTTCCTCTTGCGCGATTGTTACCAGCGCGAAGGCGATTTGGCAAAGGCGGAAAAGGTAATCACCGAAGCGCTTTCTTACCTTCCCGAGCAACCCATGCTGCTGGAATCCCTCGGCAGGCTGCAAATCCTCCAGGGTAATGAAACCTCGGCAATCAAGCATTGGAAGCGATCCCTGGCGATTGCCCCGGATAATCCCCGGCTGCGAGAATACCTGGAAGAAGTGGAGCCGAGGCGGGCTACCTTTTATGATCCCTATGGGATCCCGCTGGAAGAGTTGTTGAAAACCAAGCCGGAGATCCAAGCCTATGCCCGCTATAATACCGTTACCCTCCTGGACCAGGGGGTGATGCGGGTTAATCCCAACGGCACTTCCGACCGGCTAATTCACTTTACCCAAATGGCGCTGACGCAAAAGGGCGCGCAATCCCTCTCTCAATACCAGATTGGATATGATCCCCAAAGGGAAAGAGTTGAAGTCCTTTCCGCCAAGGTTATCCAGCCAGATGGCTCTGTGCTCTCAGCCAGTGATATCCGGGATCGCAGCGGTAACTATGTCGGCGACGGCGGGATATACTCCCAGTATCACTTTAAGAGTATCTCCTTGCCGCAGGTAGTGCCGATGTCAATTATTGATATCAAGTACCTCACCGAAGCGACCGGCGAGAACCTTTACGGTAATGAATTTGAAGATACCTTCTTCTTCGGCAGTGAAGAACCGACCCTGCGCTTTCAGTATGTCATGGATACCCCTGCCGGTTTTGAAGTTACTGTCAAGACCTTCCGCCAGGAAGAAGTCGGGGTAACCGAAGAGTCGACAACCTCTGACGGTAGGCTGATCCGGAAGTGGGAGGGCAAGGACCTGCCGGGCATGGAAATGGAGCCGGCCATGCCGCCCTATGAAGAACTGGCGCCCTGCCTGCGCGGCAGCTCTTTCGAGAACTGGGACGCGGTAGGAAATTGGTACTGGAACCTTTCCAAAGAATTCTTCGAGCTGCCGGAGAGCATTGTCGAAGACACGCAGAAACTCGTGGAAAATGCCGCCACCGAGGAAGAGAAGCTGGCGGAGATATATTACCATGTGATCGACAAGGTCCGCTATGTCGGCATTGAACTCGGGCGGAACGGTTATGTCCCCCATAAAGCCGAACGCACCTATCGTACTACCTACGGGGATTGCAAGGATACTGCCACGCTCTTTGTCAGTCTGCTCAAGGCGGTCGGCATCGAGGCGCGGGTAGCGCTGATCCGTACCTGGGAGCGCGGCCAGGAACCCACCGGACTGCCGGGGGCGCAACGCTTCAACCATGCGATCTGTTATGTGCCCGATGTCAACGGCAAGGATTACTGGCTTGATGGCACCACGGATTATAACCATTTCTCTGAATTGCCGACCATGGACCAGGGAGCCACCGCGTTGATTACCGGACCGGACGGCGGCACCCTCACCCTTGTCCCCGAAGACCCCGCCACTGCCAACGGGGAGACCATCGACTGCACTATTGCGCTGCAACCAGATAGCTCTGCCACGCTCGAGGCGCAGTTTAACGCCCACGGGGCTTTTGCACCCAGCCGCAGGGCAGGTTTTGAAACCCCAGATGCCATGCGCAAGAATTTTGAAAATTTCCTTAAACGTCTCTTTGCAGGCGCAGAGCTTGAGGACTTCTCTACCAGCAAACCAGACCTCCGGGAAAAAGAAGCCTTTTTTAAGATCAAGGTGACTGTCCCTAAGATAGCTACCGAAACCTCCGGCGGCAAACGCTTGAAGCCCTGCTTCCTACCGCAAAGGTTCTCCCGGCGATTCGCAGTCCAGAATGAGCGTAAGCATGATCTTATAATTGGACTTAACAGTTTCCGAAAATTGAACTTGCGCTTGGTGCTCCCGGCCGGGGCCAAGCCTGTAACCATTCCGGATGATTACAGTTATAACACTCCCTTTGGTAAGCTTGCCCGTAAAGTCACGGTAGAGGGTCAGCTTGTACATTTCGAGATGGAGACCCAGATCAAAACGCGCCGCATCGCCCTCAAGGACTACCCCGCCTGGCGGGCATTCTGTCACCAGGTTGACGCGGCCGAGGAAGAATGGATCGTGTATGAAGAAACAAGCGAGGCCAGCGAGTAATTACCGGGAATTAAAATGGTGCTTGCACAGTAGTAATTTTATGATATAAAATTACCTCACCCGCGGAGGGTTGGCCGAGAGGTCGAAGGCGATGGTTTTGAAAACCATTGAGGGGTTTGCGCTCCTCCAGGGGTTCGAATCCTCTACCCTCCGCCATTTTTCACCCCCCCGGCATGGAAGTGCTGCCTCTTGCTGAAAGCTGGTTATGATGGAAAAGAATAATCAAGAATCCGCAGGTAAGTCGATTGCTTCCGTTCTTGCCGAACTCAACTCCTGCCTCAGTCAGGTATCTGAATCCCAAGTACAAGCGGCTCTGGAGTTA
>JAFGNG010000084.1 GCA_016927125.1 Planctomycetota bacterium
AAAGCGTGGGCAATCTTGCCGAGTTCCTCGATATTGAGCTTGCCAATATGGCTGGCATAGCGCAGGGCAAGCAGGGGATCGCTGGTGCGCGCGACGCCGATCCTGAACTCCACCACCACCACCCGCCCCAGGGTGTCCAGGGCAATCAGGCAATTGTCATTCTTGCCCATGTCGAAATGGGAGAAATCATCCGCCTCGGCGATCACGACCAGGGGCTCACCCAGGAAATGGGGTTGGAGCTTCGCCCGGAGCTTGATCTCCTCCAGCGATTCCTCGTCTATCGCAACAGGCTGAAGCCGCTGTAAAGCGTTGCCGGCGCCGACAAAGAGGTCTGACATGCTTGGTCTCCCAGCTTAGGGTAGATGCAATTTTCTAACGGGTTCAGCCAAAAAGAGTAACAGATTGTTTTTAGAAGTCAATCAGGATTTTCCCCGAGCCGGGTAAAACCAGGGCAGGAGAAATCCCGGGCAGGCGCCCAAGGTTTTGAAAAAAACCAAGTTGGTCCCTCAAAACCTTGAGGGGTTATCGAATCAGCGCGGCCTCGGCTTCGTCCAGCAGGATCATCCGGGCATTAATCAGGATCATGATGGTTTGTTTGTCTTTCTGGCTATTGCGCAGGCCAAAGGCCTTGCCGATGATCGGGAGGTCAGAAACAACCGGCACCCCGGTCTTCTGGCGACTGTTGAGATTTGCTGACAAGCCGCTGATCAGGATAGTCCCGCCGTCGGGCACGGTGGCGGTGGTATAGGTTTGTTGGATTCGACTGGTGTATAAGTCAATTGGCAGCAGGCTGACGTCATCATCACCACTGGAGGTAACACTGGTGGTTCCCGTGGGAGCGTAGGTGGTAACCTCGGTCCGAATATCAAGATCGATAAAGCGCTTATCCGCAGTTACCGTGGGCCTGACTTCTAACACCGTACCCGAATCGTTTGTGACAATGTCCGGCTCCCAGCCGCCGCCCTCGGCAACTTCATACCCGCCGACACTGGTAGACTGGCCCAGGATCTGGATTGAGCCGAGTTTGTTGTTATAAACCACCAGGTGCGGAGCGAACATGACATCCGCGGCATCGGAATAACGGATCATCTGCAGGAACCATTGCAGCCTTAATTTTCCAAGCCAGCCGCCTTCATCAAAGAGAAATTGGAGCCCATCTCCGGTGGCTGGAACCGTGGTGGTGCCGAAGAGGCTGGACAACCTGCCCAGGGAAATATTTCCGGTTTCTCCCCCGGCCCAGGTATAGTGCTTGCCCCTGATGGACTGGTCAAAAACCGGCCCCTCAAGTTCGGCTTGATCCATTTTCGGAATCCCATCCGGGGTAAGAGACTGGCTCATATAGTTGTTGATAATGGGGAAGCTGGCATTAAACTCTTCAAAGAAAACATCCTGGACCTCCAGAAACCTTGCCGCAATCGCCACCTGGATAGCCTGAGCGGCGCGCAACTGCGCCAGCACTTCCTTGATCTGTTGGTGAACGGTTTCGCTCTGATAGATGGCGAACTGGGTGTCGAGAATCCTGATCGTGCCCCGGCCCTCGCCCCAGGTATCATAGGAAATCCGCCTGATAATATCATCGAGATCAATCTGGTTTTCATCGTCGTCGTCATCGTCGTCGTCATCGTCGGTATCAAGCGTGGGATCGGCATTATTTATCGATTCTATCAAGTCGGCGACATCATAAACTTCCAGGATCATATCGCCGCCGAGGGTATCCGGTTCCCCGATGACAATCGCCTCGCGATCGATTTTATAGGTCAACCCGGTATAGGTCATAATCCATTTCAGGGCGTTTTCCAAGGTGATGTTAGAGAGGTTGAGGGTGACCGTGGGAATATCTAGTTCCCCTTCTTCTTCATCCGGCTGCTGTAATCGGAGCCGCTGGTCGGGAGGGGGGCCCCCACCCTCGTCAAATATGTCCTCGCTGGGTTCATAGGTAGGCCGGGTCAGGTTAATAATATAGTTAATCCCGGTTTGGCTGCTCAGTTGTTCCGCTACTTCATAAATGTCAGAATCTTCAAAGACGAGTGTCGGCAGGGTCTTCTTTAATTCTTCAAGGATCTTGGCTTTCCACGGGGGCAGATCACCCGAGAGCGTCAGGTCCTTATCCTCCTCGCGGCGCTTAACCATTTCCAGCCAGTCAGACGGGTAATTAATCGTGCCCTCATCAGCGATAGCCGATTCCGCAATATCCAGAAGGACGGTCTTGCGCTCAACCCGGGCCTGGTCCGCAATCTCTTCGTTGCGGTTGGCAACCTCTTGTTTTTTCAACTCCCGCAAGAGCTTGTCGGCTTCCTGGTGGCCCGGGGTCTGTTCCAGGATCTGCTCAAGAATGGCCTCCGCTTCTTCCCACTGCCAAAATTCCATATGCTTGCGGGCTTGTTGCAGCAGGGTATTTTGCTGTTGTTGCAGGTATTCCCTTTGGCGGACTTCATTAGCCTCCATTTCCTGGAGGGCGTTTGCCATGCTGGTTTCTTTTTCGCGCTGGGCTAACTCTGCTTGCAGTTCCTTGATTTCCCTCTGCAGGGAGATTGCCTTGGAACGTTGTTCTTCCACATTCATCTCGGCGGATAGAATTTTAACCTTGAGGTTAACGCGCTGCAAATCATCAGAAGCCTGTTGCAGAAGGTGAATGGCCTTGCGCAACTCCTGGGCGTCAGTTTCTTCGCCGGAAACGTCGGCGGCTCGTTCCAGCTTGTCGGCGGCCAGACTAAGCAGGTTCTTGATTTCGGCAAGGTTATGTTGCTTGCGAATGATTGAGGTATGCTCTTCGCGCCGGATAATATCGGTGCCATCGTCAGGTGAAGAGGGCAGTAACGCATTTACTTCCTTGAGCCGCTCGTGGGCGGCAAGGTTCATGGGATCAAGCCGGCAGGCCTTTTCCAAGCGCTGTTTGGCGTCTTCGTATTGCTCCAAAAGCATGTTCTTAATCGCAACCTCAACTAGGCGCTGGGCTTCGGCTTTTCTCTCGCCATCTGCAATCAAAAGGCGGTCGAGATTGTCGTCCATACGCTGTTGAAGATCAGTAACCACCTCGGTTTCCCCAGCGCGGGCCAAGGAGGCCAACAGCATTGCCAGAAGGACCACAAGTAACCCCTGGGCAAGGAATAAGATCGGTAATCGGATTGTTTTCATGTTGCCTGCCATAGCCATAATTATGTCTTCTCCCAAAACAGGTTTCTCATGCCTGCTTTATAATTTATTGTTCCAACTCTATGATCCTGGCCCCAATCATCATAATAAGATTTGATTTTTCGCGTTCCAGATTTTCATGACGGGTAAGGCGACCGAAGAACGGGAGGTCGGAAATAAATGGCACCCCCCTGACTGTTTCCCGGCGGGAATCCCTCATTAGGCCGCCAATAATGATCGTGCCTCCGGTCGGGATGGTAACCGTGGTCTGGATAAAAATAACCCGCTGTGCCGGAAAGGAGATGGGGATACTGACGGGGATGGTCCCGCGAGGACCTTCGTCATCCTCGCCGCCCTCCGTCCTGGTAAAGAAGGTCTGGGTCCTGCTATAGGAATTCTCGGCATCCCATTCGGTCATATATGGCCACAACTGGGTAGTAATATATTTTTTGTCAAAAGAAATCACCGGCCGCACCTGAAAAGTCACCCCTTGTGGATAATCATCAATCGTCGGCGTGACATAGCCGTCTTCATATTCGGCGCCGGAAACGTAGTTGCTAGTGGTTGAAACCTGCATGAAGGCAGTGCGGCCATTGGCGATCAGGAGCTTGGGATTATGCAGGATTGAGCCCTTCCGGTTTCTGCGAACCGCGTCCAGGATGGCGTTAACCTCGTAAGCGTGCAGGGGCTCGGAGGAAATATATTTATACGCCATGGTAATGCCGCCGTTATCTGCAAAATAGTCCGCGGCGGTACCCATTGACAAACCGCTTAAAATGCCTCGCCTGCCCAGCCCTTGTGAACTGGTGGTGCTGGTATGCATCCACCCGCTCGGGAGATGACCGGTTTCAAACAACCCGGCGACGCCGCCAGGGGGGAAGGCGCTTTCGGTGTCATTCGCAGGACCGGTCCAGGCGAAACCGATTTCTTCCAGGAAGCTCTCAACCACCTGTAGGAAGCGGCCTTCCACCAGCACCTGTTGTTTCATTGTAGCGCGGATGTCCTGCAGGTATTTCTCAATTTCTTTGTGTACCTGGGGGGTTTGGATCACCAGCAACTGGTCATTCCAGACATCGATGGAAACCCGCAGGTCGGTATCCCAGTTCCCGGGAATAACATCAAGGATATCATTAACGATCGCCGCCTGGTCTTCATCCCCGGTGGTATCGTCATCATCCCCGGTGGTATCATCGTCGTCATCATCATCGTCGCCGAAGATATCTCCGGTATCTGCCCCGGTTTCTCCCCCGATGCCGAGATCGCCACCAGTATAATCGTTGACCGACTTGGTAATATCATAAACCGGGTAAAGCCGGATTTCAACATCACTCCTGGGCTCAGTTGAGATATAGAGGGCCTGGTCGCGCATCTCCCGGTGCAAAGACGGTGAGCAAAGATCCAGCACCCAGTCCAGCGCCGGGCCGAGGGTCATGTTGTTAACCGTAATTGTTATTGTCTGTTGCAGATCCACGGTCCGGTCCCAGAGCAGGTTCAAATTCCCCTGTTCGCGGATATAGATCAGAACATCCTCAAGGGGAGTTTCCTCGAAACCCAGATTGATGGGGGTATTTTCAAGTTTATGCTGGATCTCGCGCTTCCAATCTTCGCTGGCTTCCACCTTGGTGGCAATTGCCCGCCGAATGTTCAATTCTTCCCAGTCTTCGGGATAGATAATTGTGGAGGAGGCCGCGATTGCCATTTCGTTGACATCCAGGCTGCCCTGCTCTTCAGAGATCTCCAGGCGCCGCTGGATATCATCCTCGCGGGTGTTGAAATTCAAGGTCCTGGCCTGGTCACGCAACTTCTTGGCTGGAATGTAGTTAGGATACATTTTAAGGAGCTGGTTAGTAACCTCAATCGCCTTGGAATATTCCCGCCGTTCAATATGATACTCGGCGCTCTTCATCATGGAATCAATCTTGCGGGTAATGCTGTCATCGTATTCCTTCTTGGCGGCAGCGACTTCGCTTTGGGCGCGGGCAATACTGATAGCGCGCAATTCTTCGTCGATCCGAACGCGCTCTGCCAGCAGCTCTTCGCGGAGCATAGCGCTCTTCTGGCGCTTTTCGCTGCGGGAGGGAATCATTGAGCCTTCCAGCAACGCATCTGCGGTATCCAGGGCCTTGAGCGCGTTCATAATGTTCCCGCGGGCGCGGTTAAGCCGTTCGTCCGGTTCCAGCAGTTCGTCCTCTTCCGAACCGCTCCGGGCGGCAACCAAGAGTTCTTCCGCCTGGTCCAAACGTCGCTCAACTCGCATTGCCGAGGCCGAGCTTTCAATCTTCGCCCGGTTTAAAGTACTCTGGATAATGGACTGTTCGCCGGATTTTTCAACCAGCGCGCGCAGTTCCCTCACCCGCTCGGAAATTTCACTGGACTCGGGATCGAGGCGCTGGGCGTCTTCCATAAGCTTTAAGGCGGATTCATGATCCCCCGCTTCCGCCAGTTGCTCAGCATTTTCGGTTTTGCGTTCGGCTTCAACCTGGCGCATCTTCTTCAAGAGGCGCTGGCGGCGAATTTGTTCCGCGGCCTGGTCGGAAAGCTCGGAATCCATCTGCACTTGTTCTTCTGCGCCGGTGGAGGCAATTGCCTCCGGGTTGCCAGTGTCCTCGCCCTGGCCGTAAGCTTCCGGGGCGGACACGATTTCATCTTGCAGCCCGGCTTCACTGGCTAAAAAGATTCCGCTGCCATTACGGTCGGCAGAGGCAGATAAATCAATCTCAAGGTTCGATTCCGCCTTGGTTTGCGGGGTGGGGATCAATTCAATTGCAGCGCTTTCCGCCGGGTTTTGTCTGAGAATGGACGCCGGGCGTTTCTGATTCGCTGAGATGGCCGGCATTGTGGTTGAGTCGACAGTCATTTCCGATACAGCCGGCAGATCATTGTCCAGGCTGTCAGGGATATCCATCAGGGTCTCGGGGCTGCCAGCGTCCAGGCTCTTGCCATCTTGTTCAATGGCCGCCAGGCGGGCGTGTTCTGCTTCAATCCGGGCTAAAACCACATTGAAGTCTTCAAATTCCCCTTCAGCCCGCGCTTGGCCAGAGGAAGCGTTTATGCTCGCTTCGGGTTTTTCCTCGGAAGTTGCCTCGATTGCGGCAACATCCATTTCCTCAACCAATTCCAGCGTACCCTTATCATTCGGCTGGGCGGCAAAGACCGAGCCTTGATAAGAAAATCCAAGCAGTAATCCGATTGTCAGCAACAATAGAATTTGTTTTGATTTGCCGGTCGAATCACAACACCGGGAAGACGCCTGGCGCAATCGCCAAGCCTGATCGTGTTGCGATGATGAGCTAGTTAGCAAGGTTATTCGCATTTATACTCCACCCTATCAGTACGATCCTGTTATTATCCGATAGTTTAATTGCATTTATAATTCAGCTTACTCAGCTTGAATTTTCACTGCTACGGCTTCGCTTTCCCGGGATTCCAGTCTATCTTTATAATCTCTTCGTAATATTGGGGTGTCTCCCTGAGCTTCTTATCTCTAATCTGAGCCTTATAACGCCGTGGCAGGCCACCCCGGCCTTCAAGCTCGCAAATAACCATATATTCCCACTCCGATTCCTTTGGCTCACTAATGGGCGTAACACTGGAAGATTGCTTGGTTCGCGTAATCCAATCTACCCAGGTATACCTGGCAATAGTAATCTCACACTTTCGAATATCGACCAAACCCCATCCGGTCCTGAAGTCATAAGTGGTTGATCCTAAACTTTTTTCTTCTCCAATTGGGGCAGGTGTAATCCCCCGGTACATTCTTGTCATTGCCGCCTGGTTATCAACGTTGAGATACAGTTCTTGGGTATTTGGCGGTAACTCCGGTAACTGTATTAAACATCTTTGGCTACGTTGCTTTCCGGTACTGTCGACAATCTCGACTTCAATGCTGGCCTGGCCTGTCATTACAGTCTTCAGTTCGAATTTAGTATTGATTGGGGTAAGGACGTAATCACTCCAGGCAAATTGGCTGAAGCCGATTGCGGTGGAGAGTTTTTTCCAGACATCTTCTGGGGTCGGATCGGAGCCAACGGCTGGGAGGGACCACCAATCAATTGTATTCCCCTCCGCATCCTTGACAATTGCTTGCTGATATTCCAGGTCTTCAAATTTCAACGGCACAGCCTCTGCTGAACCAGAAGCGGGTTCATCATTGAGGTATTTGCCAAACTCCGTTGGCGGTAAGGCCAGGCGCAGATTGCCCATCCTGAGGATCGGGTAATAATATTTGTAGGGTTCAATCCATGTGGTTTTGCCTTTATCCTCAGCTTTTTTCTTTGCAACTGTGTCGGCGTTTTCAATTACTTCTTCCGGCAGATTCTTCGGCTTGGCATAAACCACAACCCGATAGCGATAGATCGTGTTTTCCTTAACGTTCTTGTCCAGGAAATAGAACCATTTGCGGTCTGGGGCCGTTTCATCTGCCAAGGGATTGGTTTTGGCAATTGCTGCTTCAGTAAGGACAGCGTCGATATCAGGTTGTACTTCTATTCCTTTGAGATCCCGGACGACTTCTTCCCATTTTTCTTCGATTTTTATTTCTTTATCCAGGAGTGCTTCAAGGTCTTCTTTAGCCGCTTCTTCCTGGGTTTTAATAGTTTCAGATTCAACATTCTTTTCAACACGTATTTTCGCCAGTCTTTCCTCCGAACTGAGCATATCCTCATCTTGGTTAGACCGCAGCCCGGGTCCGACACTTGGGATAGTCATTCCTGGGGATCTTCCGCCAGGAGGAATCATGAGCCCCCGGTTCGGGTCATAAACCGGCGAGGGACTGATATATTCGGGCGGTGGCATTCCTCCAGGAGCTGGGGGCGCACCTGGGGCAATACTCCCCTCTCTGGCAGGTAATTCCCCTGCCCGTTCCCGCTGGCGCTGATACACCTTATCCATGTCCGCGTCTTCACGTCCCATGCCAACGGCCTTCCGGAAAATTGCAGCGGAAACCCCTTCCCGCCACTGGGTCAAGGGGCCTTCCTGGAAGACAATGGCGACCCTACCTGCGCCTGCCTTGACGTGAAGATTGGTGGGCATGTCAATTCTTGAAATGTACGCCATCGGCGGTGCAAAATAATCCTCAATGATAGGGATTCTCGTGCGTTGATTACGCGCCGGCGGTGAAACATAGAGCGGGGCATCCCATCCCTGGGAAAGCCAGATCTCTGTATCGTCCTTTTGTAGAATGGTTTCGACTCGCGAGTCGGCTGTTTCCGGGTCTTTAATCTCAATCCATCGCTCATCTTTCTTGAGATGGCTATCGATGCGGCTGATATTGGCGCTAATTTTATCTGGATCAAATCCCTGGTTAGCATCTGAAAAAATATTTGCGGCAATACTCCATATCGCAAAGATTGCGACGATAGCTAAAACCAGCTTTTCAGCATGTGCCAGGAGGAAGAGTTTAACTTGTCCCATATTTATTGCCTCCCGGAAATTAAAAACCCAACAAAGGATCTCATAAACAAAAAATGCTTCTTGCGAAAGCAGACCAAGGTAATCCTGCGACCGCAACAAGCATTAATTTAATTTCAGTACTTCCGTTGGAATCTAGACCAAGGGGCCCCCAGCCCCCTTAAACTATACCCCTGTCGAAAATAGCATTAATAGCCTGTGCCGTCTTCTATTGATTCTTTTTTCTCTTTAAAATCTCCAAATCGGTAAACTTCGTAAGACAATATTGCTTCTACAGGTGGCTCATGATCCACGCGCAAACTTAAATCCAACGAACTTGGCCATGGACTTGCCTCATCTCTATCTCGGGCCGTTAATCCTCCATCCCGTTGGCCACCCACGCTTGGTATCCTGCCCGGAACCTGCATCCCTCCTGAAATATCGTAACCACCGACACCGGCTGGTATTGGTGGCTGTATCATCCCTCCGCCCTTCCCTCCCTGCCGGTTGGCTCCAGCTATGACCGCGCCGGATTGGGTTTCCTTATCTTCATATCGGCTAATAAGGGTATTTTTCAACACAAAGAGTATGTCTTCTGAATTTAAAAAATTCTTCATTAATTCCTGAATCACCCGGAGATGCCCCACAACGTTGATGTTAACGGTATAGACTTTGTAGTAATCCTTACCCGGTAAGGGCAGACTCTGGGAGCTGGATTGTTCCCCGTAACGACTGCGTCCACCCCTGCTACTGGCAGATGCCCCCAAGCCAAAATCTCCGCCACCGGAGAAATCAATCTGGCCAAGCTGATCAATGGTGCGCTGTTGCTTGGAAAGTTCCTTGACCGGATCGTTGTCTTCAACCTTTTTAATCTTCCAAGTATTAATTTCAACGCTGGTTTTCCCGACAATTTCGTGGATTCTGCGGCTGATCAGGTACCTGATCCATGGCGTCTCAGTATCTTCCTTATTTTTAAAGGCAGTGGCGTCAAGGTATTCCGCCAAACGATGCTCAACCGGGTTGCAGGGCCAGTACATTTTCTCCATGACTTCCTTCGGCATGCTGGATAGACTTGTTCCAGGCCTGGATTTTTCAATAACCTCTTCCGGGACCCCCCGTAAACGGGAAATATCCTGGGCAAGCTTCCAGCACATATCTTCACACTTTTCATAGAGGAAGTTTGCAAAATAGGTGGGACTTTGGTTATGGCTTTCTTCCAGGCCGAGGGATGAGTGTTTCCACAAATTCTCGGTTTTTTCAAGCTCTACTTCTAATTGTTCCTGTAATTTTTCGGATTCCTGCAGATCCCCAGCGGTAGGTAAGGTCTTATCATCTATTTCCCTCTTCAGATTCTCAGCCTGCTCAGCATTACTCTTTATGGTTCTTCTTACTTTATCCGCTTCGCTTATTTTCCCGGAAATAACCAGGAAACGGATCCCCAACAAAAAGAGGATTACTATTGCAAGAAGTAACCAATGCCACCACTCTTTAATAAAACCCATGCAGTTATCTCTTCCTGTCTGCGGTATAGGCTAGTAAGTTAGGTAACTCATAATAAATAATCGTGTTAAAACATCAGCACCATGAACCCGATTAGTATAACCTCACCCTAATATTAATTCAACTTAAAATTTTATCCGAAATTTGAGTTGGTTTTTTTGGGGATAAAATGTGGAGTTATTGGGGATTAGTTTTAAAGCAGTATCTCCAGTATAAATCATAATTGCAGCCTTGACAATCTATTACGATCGGGTATTAAAAAATATTTTTCTGCGTAAAATTATTCGTCCGGATTAAATATATTATCTTTTTCTGGTTCTGTAACTTCCAACCCGATTTGGCTTTTAGCGCCAGACGGAAGATCTTGCCAGTATCTTTCCGGCAGATAGGCTATCTCCAACTCAAACTTGATGATATTCTCTTTCTCAATAACCCAGAGCTCTTCAGTTGACTCAATATTACCGCCGTAATTATAATCCAATACCGGCACATCGTTTTCGGCAAAATTCTGGGCAGGCGTAACCTTCGAAGACAGCACGCCTTTTACATTCTCAAGATCCTTGCCCAGCGAGATAACATCCTCGGCCAGTTCGGATTTATTGCTGACTGAGAAACCGCTGATATGCAGCCACACTACATGGAAGGGCGGGTATTTTTCAGACGAATCTTCATCCGTCTCGACAGCTCCCATATTTGGGGTGAATGAATTGGGATCGGAATAGACTGGCGGTGCATACATCATTGCTTCCGGGGGCATTCCACCGCTCCCGCCTCTCCCGCCGAGGCTATCTGGCTTTGACGAACGCATTGCAGCGTTCTGAAGTTCTATTTTTTCTGCCTGGCTGATTAGTCTTTCAACTTCATTGCCCTGATTATCAATCTCTTTATTAATATACCAGGACTCATATTTTGATTCGCTGTTAATCTCGGTAATGAATATCCGGCGGCGGCGATCAATAAGCTGTTGGGCTCGCAGTTTGCATTGTTTGCGGATTTCTCTTTCCAGTTCCTCGGGATCGAAATAATCCGCCTTTTTTGCGTTTAGCTGATTCTGGACTTCAGTCCGGTTATACAAAGTTCTGGCGAGGGTATCGACATTATCCTGATTGCCATACTTCGCATTTTTGATCATGTCGGCGCGCTGTTGATTAATCTGATGAAAAACGTCCAGGATCAAGCTTATGCCAGCCTGGATATCCTGGCGGTTAATTGCGATCTGGGCGAAGGTTTTTAGCTTAGCTTTGATCGGTTCAGCTTTTCTCTGGACCTCGGACAGCTTATTTTTCTGGCGTGCTGCGCTGCCACTATCACTTACTATCCGTTGTGAACTTTTAACAATGTTGTCCCATTTCCCAGCCTGCTTGGAAGCGGATAAATAACTAACCATGGTCATGATTGCAAGTAAGGCAACAATTGCGACCGCATAGATAAATTTGGCCTTGATCATCTGCCTGAGTTTGACTTCCGGTGGCAGCAGATTGATGTTCATGGTTGCTTCGCCAACCCCTTGCAGCGCCAATCCAACCGCTGTCCCAAATACCTGGCGGTGGTTGTTGAAAGCGGCGGCATCGGCGCCTTCGCCAAAACCGACCGTCTGGAGTTGGCCGACTAAAGTGGCCGGCATCCGGATATTCTCGCTAATCAACTCCTTAACGCCCGGCAGCAGGAAGGTGCCCCCCGCGCAGATCAGAGAGCTGATCCGGACTCCGCGGTGCTGGCTCTTATACCAGCCCAAGCTGCGCTGGATTTCACTGGTAACTCCACGCAAGACGGGGCTCACCACTTGGAAGACCCGGTCGGCCTGCTGGCTTTCGCCCATTTTCCGTTTCAAGTCTTCCGCTTCCCCGTAAGGCAGGTTGAATTTTTCCATCAAGGCGCTGGTCAATTCATCCCCGGCCCCGGCAATGCTGCGAAGCCAGAAATGGTACTTACCGAAGACCAGCAGGTCAGTTGCCCGGGCGCCGGAATCCAGGACCAGGGCAATGCCCTCGGGCGGTTGGTCATACATCAAGAAATTCGCCAGGGCTACCGGCCCAACCTGAATCCCGGTGACATTCAAGCCCACAGACTTCAGGAAGTTAAGCAGGCCGTTGACAATATCATGCCGGCAGCAAACCAGAGAGATCGAAAGATCCGCGCCATCCTCCTCCGGCTCATGGTGGTGGTATCCCCACAGCACTTCCTCAAGCGGATAGGGGATCTGCTGGCGGGCTTCATAAGAAACGATTTCATTAAGTTTGCCGGGGCTGATTGCAGGCAGGGGAAAATCACGGAAAAAACTGCTCTGGCCGGGAATGGAAGCAAACACCGGGGTATTGCCAATCCCCTTCTCTTTAACCGTACGAGTCATGAGTTCAATCAACTCGGGATCTTCGTAGTTTAACTCTCCGGAAGCAATTTTCAAGGGGACGTAGGCATAGTCCACGATCTGGACGTCCCCTTTGATTCTTTGGAGTTTAACTAATCGAATCGCGCTTTGACCAAGATCAAGGCCCCACGCTTCTTTAGCAGCCATAGTTGCTTTCCATCAATCAAATTAGAATTATATTAATCTCTCTTTGGACGTATCTATGGCTCATAAATTATAAATAACTTTGAGCGATATCACAAATAGGAATAACCGGAGGCAGTAACAAAACGTGAGATTCTCCGCAGTATTCTCAAAATCTTACAAGATCGCGATTTGTTATATAATACGAATAATGGATTCTGTCAAGGTCTTCAGAAAAAAATTCTAGGGTGCATTGGTTAACGCGCCGGTTTGGTTAAAAGGGCAGAAATTGGTGTAACTTCCCTATGTTTAGCCAGTTGTCTGGTTTTTCCGGCCCAAACGCCATTTTAATCATTGGGTAGAAAAATAACTTTTATTCTTAAAAGGCTTTGTCGCTAACTTCATTAAGCCATTCCCTTGATAGCTGGTTATGCTTTGGTGGCCGAATGCAATAGTTTGGCAACAGTTTGCGAAAGCTTGCTCGCAGTAAAGGGTTTTTGGATAAAATCCACGTGATTTTTATCCAACACCGGCTGAATATTGCTGTCGATGCTGTAGCCCGATGACAAGATCCCGCTGATATCCGGATTGATTTCCTTCATGGCGGTTAAAATCTCATAGCCTCCCAGCTTCGGCATGATGATATCCAGGATTACCAAATCAATATTCCGCCAGGAGTTTCGGTAATGTTCCAAGGCCGAGTTCCCGTCATTAAAGCCGATTACCTGGTAGCCGATGCCTTCCAGAATATCGGTCGTGGCTTCCCGGACGGTTTCTTCATCATCAACTATCAGGATATTAGCTCGCCTCTCCGCCTTAACCAAGGTCTCCTGGATGGGGATCGAAATAGTTTCTTCCTCCAACGACTGCGGTAAATAAATTTTAAACTCTGTCCCGCGGCCAAGTTCGCTGTATACGTTAATTGACCCTTTGTGGTTCCGGATCACACCATAGGCGGCAGCCAAGCCCATGCCCACCCCTTGTCCCGCTCGCTTGGTGGTGAAAAAGGGCTCGAAGATCCGCTTGCTGGTTTCCTTATCCATGCCAATACCAGTATCCCTGATGGTAAGCTGGATATACCTTCCCGGGGTAATTCGATCGGTATGTTCACGGCAATGGTATTCATCCAACGCAATCCTATCGGTAGTAAAGGTAAGTTCTCCCCCGTTGGGCATGGCGTCTCGGGCGTTGAGCGAAACGTTGAGAATCACATTCTGCAACTGGGTCGGGTCACCCGCGGTTAACATCGGTTCCTTCGCCAGATTTTTTTTGATTTCGATTTTCTTGTCAATACCATGCCTCAGGAGGGAAATAACCTCCCCGATCAGTTTATTGAGATCCACCACCACGGAGAGGTACTTGCCCTTCCTGGAAAAGGCGAGAAGCTGGGCGGTTAAATCAGCCGCGCGCTTGGAACTAGTCAGTACCTGGTGGGCATAATGCTTTAACTTGTTATCCTCCAGCCGACTGTGCAACAGGTCGGCATACCCGATGATGCCTGCCAACTGGTTGTTGAAGTCATGGGCTATCCCGCCGGCAAGCTGGCCGATTGCCTGCATCTTCTCTGTCTGGATTAGGCGGGTTTCCATCTGCTTGCGATCAGTAATGTCTTCGGCTGAAAACAGAACCCCGGTTACCTGTCCGGAGGAATTTTTTGTTAAGGTATTATGGAAGGCGAAGAGCCGTTCCTCCCCAGTTTTTCTGGTCAGGATATTTTCGTAAAATGAATAGTAGTCCGACTCCCCGTTAAGTATTATCTGGAAGACTTCCTGAATGCTTGTTTTCTTCTCTGCCGGGATCAAGAGTTCGAACCAGTTTTTGCCCACCAGTTCCTCTTGTTCATAGCCTAAGGCCCGAGCTCCTTTTTTATTGATCAGGATAATGGTGCCGTTAATGTCCAGCGCGGCCAGCATCACCTCCGCGATATCCAGGTAATTTTCAGCCCGGTTTCTCGCCTCCCGGATGGCCTCCTCCGCTTTCTTGCGTTCGGTTACATCTATGCCCAGAGACAGGGCCACCGTCTTGCCTTCATATTCAAACGGCAGCTTGGTGGTTTCCATATTGCGCAGCTCTCCCTCCAGGTTAAGGCACCAGTCATCGGGCAGAAACAGAGGTTGGCCGGATTCAATTACCTGGCGGTCGGTCTGCCGTCTGCGTTCGGCATCCGCTTTATTCTTATGGATATCGATCTGCCTGAGCCCCTCCAATTCTGCCGGGGTTCGCCGGTAACCGTGCGCGAAGCTTTCATTCGCCAGGACAATCCGCCCGTCCCAATCCTTGGCGCAAATCATATGCGGCACCAGATCCAGCACCTTGCGCAGGCGTGCTTCGCTTTTTTGCAGTTCTTCCGCAACTTTATAATGTTTGGTTATCTCGCGCGCATACAGGATAGCATGCTGGTATTCCTGGACCGGGATAATCGTCAGGCTGTAAATCTCTTTGCCCAGGGCGATTTCCTTCTCGCGATACTCCCCCTTCCTGATAATTTCTGTGATCTCTTTAATCCAGGCTTGGGTCCTTTCTGCAGTAGTGGTCTGCCGCCACTTGGCAATGACGTTCAAGCCTGCGCGGTTGCTGTACTGGAAGTGGCCGTCTATGCCGATACGGACTACGGGGTTGGGGTCTTCACCGGGGAATTGTTCAAGCTTTTTAATTACTTCTTCCGCCTTGCTGAGATCGCTTATATCCTGGCCGGCGGAAATGACTGAAGTGGGGGTTCCTTTTTCATCCCGCTCAAGAATTTTATTCCAGATGATTATACGCCTGCCGCGCTTGGTTAAGATTTCACTTCTCACATTTTGGACATGGTTGATTAAAGCAATCGCTTCCTCGTTGCCTGCAAAAATGTCATTGTGGGCCTGTTTTTCTCGATCCCGATCTGCCTCGGGAATAACCAGGTCAAACCAGTTCTTATCGATAACCTTGCTGAGGGGGAGCCCGATAATTTCCAGGCCCTTCCGGTTGATGAAGGTTACCTCCTGGTTTTTCCCGACCGCGACTATGATACTGGCCGCGATGTCAAGGTAAGTGCGGATTTTTTTCTTCTCTTCATAGGCTATTCTTAAGGAATATTTTTTTCTGACCAACTTATGGAATAAATAAACCAGCAAGCCGAAGACAGCGCCGGCAAGGGTGGCGTAGAGATAATGAGTGGTTACAGAGGGTAAGGCATGGGCCTGGGTATGCAGGAAAAGTAACAGGCAGAATAAAACCGCGCCGACTGAGATGGAGAGGATTAGGTAGAATATGTTGCGCATCCGAGGCACAATATTCATCTCCTGCAGTTCCCCAGAGCGAATGAGATTTCCCGGACAAAAGCCGCTACAGCTTCGCAGGGGTCGCTGCCTTCTGCCACTGCGGCTGCGATTCGCTTAACCATCGCTGAACCGATAATAACGCCGTCAGCGTATTTGCCTACTTCGCGGGCCATCTGGGGCGTGGAAATACCGAACCCCACGGCAATGGGAAGGCTAATGGCTTGTCGCGCCCGTTCGATAAAAACAGCTAGCTCGGGAGGCAGTTCCTGGCGTTCACCCGTAACCCCGGTCAGGCTGACCGCGTAGACAAACCCCTTGGACTCTGCCGCCACCAACCGGAGGCGCTCCTCGGTGCTGGTGGGGGCAATCAGGAAGATTGGATCCAGCCCGCAAGCCTGCGCCGGGTGGGTAAGCTCAGACGCTGTGTCCGGCGGCAAATCAGGAATGATTAGGCCGTCGGCCCCGGCCGCGGCCGCGTCCCGGCAGAATTTCTCCGGGCCGTAGACAAAAATCGGGTTGTAGCTCCCCATCAGGAGTATCGGGATTTCGCTATCAGCGCGCACCTGCTTCAACATCTCCAGCACCCCGGTGACAGTCGTCCCCGCGGCCAGCGCCCTTTCATTGGCAAGCTGGATGGTGGGACCGTCGGCAAGGGGATCGGAGAAAGGAATTCCCAGTTCAATCAGGTCCGCGCCCGACTCCGCCATCGCGAGGATCAATTTCCGGGTGGTTTCCAGGTCCGGATCCCCGGCGGTTAGAAATGGCATGAAAGCGGTGCGGCCTTCGGTTTTTAAATTTCGAAAGGTCTTTTCAATCCGGCTCATTAACATCCCTTAGTATAGAAAATCTGAAACTCTTTTTATGCTTAATAAAATTAAGCCCACGCGTTACGCATCCCGCTTTTTCCAGCCCAGGATCTCCTCTACCTCGCGCACGTCCTTGTCTCCCCGGCCGGAGAGGCAGACCACAATGCTCTCATCCTGCGGCAGGGTCGGTGCGAGCTTAAACAAATACGCAATCGCGTGGGCGCTTTCGAGCGCGGGGATGATCCCTTCGAGCTTGGCCAGTTCTTGGAAGGCGGCAACTGCCTCCTGGTCTGTTGCCGGGACATACTCAGCACGCCCGGTGTCATGCAGGTAGGCATGCTCCGGCCCGACGCCGGGATAGTCCAGCCCGGC
>JAFGNG010000085.1 GCA_016927125.1 Planctomycetota bacterium
AACCAAGGATTTGAAAAGACAAGCTGAGTTAATTTGGAGCGAGTTTACTGCTAAGGCAATTGTCTTTTTTGCTGTGATTTACCTACTCCATATATCTGTGATCAAAGCATCTAATCAAGAATCCAATAACTTAGGGATTATGCTGTTAGGTTACATCATTGTTATGGGAATAATCGTTCCTTCTTTATTCTGGACAGGAATATACAAGAATTCCTTGCTGGACAGATTATTCGGATGGCTAACCCTGCTATGCATTTATATAAACCTCTACCTGAGTGCCTCGCGCATGGCGCTGGCGCTGGCTTTACTCATTCCTTTCTGCATCGCACTTTGGAAATTTCGGAAGCATTGGCTGCGTTGCCTGCTCATCACGGGTATTTTGATTGGAGCTATTGGCGGAGCCGCATTCCTGCGCCGGAGTGAGCACTTCTCCCTTGATAAAATCAAGCTTGATCTCAAGGTCAGGCGGTTTATCTGGCAGGGCGCGGAAGAGATATTCTTAGAACATCCAATGCTCGGTTGTGGGTACGGCACCAAGTCATTCCATCGCAACTGGCCGTTCGAGCCGCCTTATAGTCCTGAGCTACAGGATTTCCAGCATATCTTCAGTCATGCACATAACCTCTGGTGGCATTTGCTGGCGACGCAGGGGGTGGTGGGATTCCTAGCCTTTAATGCCTTATGGGTGGCAGTGGTGTATTATCTAACCAAACCTGTCCGCAGAAACCTGCCGCCGACAGAAGCAGGCACCCAGCCTGCCTATGCTACAGTCTTCAATACCCCGGTGTTGTTTATCTCCCTTCTCGGGATGCTGATCCTGCAGTTCAACGGCATTCTAACCCTGCCCCTGCAGGGTTGTAATGAGATTCTTTATTGGCTGGTAGCAGGCCTTGGACTCGCGGGATTGAAGCTCTCTGCCGATAATAAGTAGATGTGTTTAAAGGAATTTAGTATGCGCGAACTGATTCTCGGCATAGACGCGTCCAACATCCGCGCGGGCGGGGGATTAACCCACCTGCGACAAACCCTTGAGGCTGCCCAGCCGGACAAGCACGGCATCGGGACAGTGATTGTCTGGAGCGGGAGCCAGACCCTGCGCGTCCTGCCGGAGCGTGACTGGCTCATTAAGACCGCGGTTCCCATGCTGGATGGCCCATTGCCGATGCGGCTCCTCTGGCAGCAGTTGCTCCTGCCGTACTGCCTGCGAGAAAGCGGCTGTGACATCCTCTTCAGCCCGGGCGGGACCTTGCCACGTTGTATTAAAATCCCGGCTGTAGTAATGCCGCAAAACCTCCTTGTTTTTGATGAGATTGAAGCGGACCGTTACAAGCCAAATAGCTTCATGCGTTACCGCCTACGCTTGTTGCACCGTTCCCAGAGCAAATCCTTGAGGCGCGCTAACGGGATTGTCTTCCTGACTGAGTTCGCGAAGAAGGCCATTATACCTTCTTGGCATAATCCTGAAGCTCAGAGCGTGATTGTGCCCCATGGAATTGAGGAACGCTTCTTTGCCGCTCCGCGGAAGGCCAGAGAATTCTCCGAGTGTTCGGAAGAGAATCCCTTCCACTTGCTGTATGTAAGCATTATAGATGTATACAAGCACCAGTGGCATGTGGCGGAAGCAGTGGCAGAACTTAGGAAAGAAGGCATCCCGGTTGAGATTTCATTTGTCGGCCCCGCTTACGAACCTGCTCTTAAACGTTTACAGGCTGCCATCGCAAAGCTCGATCCGCAGGGGAAGTTTCTGCATTACCCCGGACCGCTGCCATTTGAGGAACTTCATGCGGCTTACCAACAGGCGGATGCATTTGCCTTTGCCTCCAGTTGCGAGAACCTGCCGATTATCCTGCTGGAAGCCATGGCCTCAGGGTTACCGATTGCCTGCAGTAAGCGCGGGCCAATGCCGGGGGTCCTGGGGAAGGCCGGGGAGTATTTCGATCCTGAAAGCCCGGAAGAGATCACTACTGCCTTGCAGCGTCTGATCATGTCCCCTGAACTACGCGAAAAGCTGGCACAGGTATCTTACCAGAAGGCGCGTGGTTATACCTGGGAGAAATGTGCCGACGGTCTTTTTGCGTTTCTCAGCAGAATTGCCAGAAAGAAGGATTAATTACGTATGTGCGGGATAGCCGGATTCGCAGGACAATTTGAGCCTGAACTCCTTGGGCGCATGAGCATGGCGATGGCGCACCGGGGGCCGGATGATGAAGGCAAGTGGCATGACCCCGAAGCCGCTATTGGGCTCTGTCACCGACGGTTGTCAATTATTGATCTTTCCCCCTGTGGACATCAACCAATGTGGGATGCAACCCGTCGGGCGGTGATAGCTTATAATGGCGAACTGTATAATTATCGTGAACTCCGCGAAGAATTAATTAAAAGTGGCTATAAATTTCAGAGTAAGTCAGACACCGAGGTGTTCCTGAATCTCTACCTACGTGACGGTGTGGCGATGTTGACAAAGCTGAACGGCATCTTCGCCTTTGCGATCTGGGACACAAAGGATAAGTCGCTCTTCCTTGCCCGGGACGGCGTCGGCGTTAAACCACTTTATATTTCGCAAACTCCGAAGGGCTTTATCTTTGCCAGTGAGATTAAGAGCCTGCTGCAAAGCAATGATGTCAACCGAAACCTCAGTCCTGAGGCAATTCACTATCATTTATCCTATCTTTGGAGCCCAGCGCCCACCACCATCCTGAAAGATGTTGAAAAGTTGGAGCCGGGATACGCCTTGATTGTAAAGCACTGCAAGGTTACTAAGAAATGGTGTTTCTATGACCTCCCATATGATCAAGAGATTATTCCCATAACTGTCAAGGAAGCCGAAGAAGAACTCCGGGAAAGGCTTAACCAGGCGGTCAAGCGACAAATGGTGGCGGATGTCCCGGTCGGCGCCTTTCTTTCCGGCGGGCTTGATTCCAGCGCGGTAGTGGCAATGGCACGAAAATATACCGACGCGGAAAAGCTGCAATGCTTTACGATTGGCTTCAAGGATAATGCCGGGAAGTGGGAGGGCTTTGCCGAAGACCTTCCTTATGCTGAACGGGTGGCAAAGCATCTGGGGGTGGATCTCCACACCATCAAGGTCGGGCCGGAGATGTCAAATAAGTTACCGGAGATGCTTTATCACCTGGATGAACCGCAGGCAGATCCCGCGCCGATTAACGCCCTCTTTATCAGCCAGCTTGCGAGGGAACATAATATCAAGGTCTTGCTCTCTGGAGCGGGCGGGGACGATATCTTTACCGGTTACCGGCGGCACCATGCCTTGCTGCTGGAACGTTACTGGCGATGGTTGCCGAAAAAGGTTCGCGCCATGATGAGCAGGATAGCTGGTAAGATCCCCCAGGGTGGCTACATATCCCGGCGGTTTGCAAAAGCATTCCAGTACGCGGATCTAGACGCGGATGACCGCCTGGCCAGTTATTTCCGCTGGCTGACTCCCTCCATACAACAACAATTATATAGCAAGGAGATGGCGCGCCAACTTGCTTCTCGGGATATTCAGGACCCCTTGGTGAAGTCATTGTCTCGGCTGCCGGAGAGTACCTCGGCTTTAAACCGGATGCTCTACCTTGAGGGCAAGCATTTCCTGCCGGATCACAACTTGAACTACACCGACAAGATGAGCATGGCCTGCGGAGTTGAGGTGCGAGTGCCGCTTTTAGACCCGGAATTGGTGTCCTGGACTTCCCGATTACCGTTGAGATTTAAACAGAGGGGAAGCTGCGGTAAATGGATATTTAAAAGAGCGATGGAACCGCTTTTACCTCGCGAAGTTATCTATCGTCCGAAGACCGGCTTTGGCGCGCCACTCAGGAGGTGGCTGCGCGACGAACTGCGGGAAATAGTAATAGATACTCTTTCGGAAAGAGCGCTCAATAACCGGGGGATTTTTAACCCCGCAGCAGTCAATAAGTTATTGCACAATGATCGCACCGGCAGGATCGATGCGGCCTATCCGATCTTCCAGATGGTTTGCATTGAATTGTGGTGCCGCATCTTTATTGATCAAAAGGTCCCGGCAATCTAAGGGATAGCTAAAAGTCAGCGGAGGGAATTTACTTGAGCAAGAAAAACCGCCGTTGGCTGATTATCTGTATAATTCTCTTCCTGCCCTGGCTGATTCGAGCGCCGCGCAATCTCCAGAAGAATATCGACAAGCTCGAACTCCCCCTTACCTGGCAAATGACCCCAACGGAAAGAAAGATCCACTTCCTTAAAGCACAGATGGAAGAGCTGGGCGATGATTATTTCGCTATGCTACTCGCGGCCGACCGTTACCGCGAGGGCAGGCGGATCTCCTTCAGGGTGAATATGCCTGAGAACCTGACTGAAGCAGAGAAAATTGATATGATGCTTTATCGTGGCTTTGCCCCGAAGTATGCATCATACTGGCTCAGTCCCTGCCGACCGCCAGCACCAGGCAAGCAAGCCGATTTGGAGCTTTACTACCGCTGCGAACCTCCCAAGGATAATGGCAGGATAGTAGAGATAATTCCCTCCACCCCGTCTTCCTACCTAGTGGAGACTGCCCCATGACCCCGGTGGTTGCTTTCCTCACCTACGCCTTGCTGGTTTACCTGCTGGGACTGGGATTCCTGGGAATTATCTCCCGGCGTGAGTCTATGGATACGATTTTAAAGCATGCGCTTGCCTTCCCCGTGGGGATGGGTTTTGTTCTCATTATCAGCCTGGGAAGCCTGCTGCTGGGCTATCTTATCAACTGGCCAACCATGCTGATAGTGGCGGTTATTATGCTAATAATTGCCAACCTCAGACGAGGAAGTAAAATTGATAGTTCGATATTAAAAGAATGTTCTAATAAAAAGTCTGTAGACAATCTGCGCTGGTACGAATGGATACTTTCAATCTTTATTATTATTGAATCAGGCTATCTCCTCTTTGCAACCTTCTGGCGACCGGTTTGCCGTAATGATGACTGGGTGCAGTGGGCGGGCAATGCCAAGTATTTGTTTTTTCAAGGGTTGACCGACAAGAGTTACTTTGCCGAGAACCTGCGCAGCAACTACCCGCTCTTTATTGCCTCTAATGAAGTTACTTTCAGTAAGCTGCTTGGAGAGTGGAGTGATTTTGCCTGTAAATCATTCCTGGTCTTGTTGGTCCTGAGCTTCGCGCTCTTTCTCTATCGTTATCTTTGTAAACAATATAGCCGAACCCTCGCTCTGGCCTTTACCTTTGTCTTTATAACGTTGCCGTTTTATGGCGAGGTAGCCAAGGACGGCACCGGGGAAATCCCGGCTTCGCTCTATCTTGTCTTGACCGGCATCTTCATGCTATCATTTATACAGGAACAGAAAATCTACCAACTAATTCTGGCCGCCTTCTTCGGGGGGGTGCTTTGCGGAGTAAAGGCGGAGGGAGTAGCCGCACTGGTGGCATTAACCACCGTCTTTATCTTTATGCTAATGAGGAGTAAAAGCCGTTGGCTGGTCCCGGGCCTTTGTATCCTGGTTTTCGCATTGCTCTTTACCATGCCGTGGCGGTCCCTGCAAGAGCAGGGGGAGTGCAAGCAGTCCCGGATCAGTTTTTTCAGCGATCCGGAGGAGGAGTCCCACGTGGATTTAAAATGGCTGGCCCAGACGCAGAGTTACCTGGAAATCTCAAAAACCTTTCTAGATTATGCCATACCACTGGACAGTAAAATAAAACGGTCGGTTTGGGTATTTGGGGCGTACTTCTATCTAGCCCTGGCATATTGGCTCGTGTGGGGACGCAAGGATAAGGAATCTTTGGGCCTCTTATTGATGATTGCGGCGGTGGCGTTGATCTACGCTTTTGCCGCCTATACCACGCGCTGGCCCTCTGAACTTCGCCGACTGTTGACACACACTATCGGTTTAGACATACTTTTTATTGTAAGACAGGTTGCCTTGGCTACCGGCTGCACGCGGCCGGAGAGGGAAATTAGTAGCGAAATTCCAAATAATGGCGGGTTAATCCATGAAACAGGTTTTTCAAAGTCTTAAAACCGGCGAAACAAGTTTAACCGATGTGCCTGCCCCGCAGGTCAAGCCTGGGCATGTACTGATTCGAACCCGGAACAGCCTGATCTCTGCTGGCACTGAGAGGATGCTGGTTGAGTTCGGCAAGGCCAATCTCCTGGACAAGGCACGGCAGCAACCGGAAAAGGTTTTGCAGATGCTGGACAAAATCCGCACCGACGGCCTTTTGCCAACCCTTGACGCGGTGAAGAGCAAGCTGGACAGTCCCTTGCCGCTGGGGTACTGCAACGCGGGCGTGGTGATCGGCGTAGGCGAGGGCGTGGAGGGGATCAAGCCCGGCGACCGGGTTGCCTCAAACGGCCCTCATGCTGAGATAGTTTGTGTGCCTAAAAACCTCTGTGCTAAGATTCCCGGAGATGTTGATGACGAAGCCGCCGCCTTTACCGTTGCCGGGGCGATTGCGCTCCAGAGCGTACGCCTTGCCAAACCGGAATTGGGCGAAACCATTGTTGTCACTGGCTTAGGATTGATCGGCCTGCTGGTCGTGCAGCTCTTGCGGGCCAGTGGTTGCCGGGTGTTGGCGATAGATTTTAATGATGCCAGGCTTTCACTGGCAGGGAATTTCGGTGCTGAAGTCATCAAGTTGACGGAAACAGACAGCCCGATTAACGCGGCTATGCAATTCTCAAGAGGGTTGGGCGTAGACGCGGTGATTATCGCTGCCAGCACCAAGAGCAGTAAGCCTCTGCAACAGGCTGCCGAGATGTGCCGCGTCCGCGGGCGGGTAGTGTTGGTCGGGGCGGTGGGCATGGAACTGAAACGCGAGCCGCTCTACCAGAAAGAAATTACTGTCCAGGTGTCTTGCTCTTACGGCCCCGGCAGGTATGACCCGTCTTATGAAGAGGAAGGCAATGATTACCCCCTTGGCTATGTGCGCTGGACCGAGCAGAGAAACCTGGAAGCATTCTTGTTAATGCTGGCGCAAAAGAGAGTGGATATAACTCCCCTCATAACCCATCGCTATGCACTTGAGAAAACTCATGAGGCGTATAAGACTCTGACTGATGATAATTCCGCACTTGGAATCCTGCTGCAGTATCCCGTGGTTGAGTCCGAGGAAGTGTTACCAAGCAAGATCTCAATGCCAAACGCTTCAGCTATTTCTATGCACAAGGCTACGAAAGAGAATGTGCCGACACTTGGCTGGATTGGCGCAGGCAACTATGCCCAGCGGATCCTCTTACCGGCTTTTGACAAGGTACCAAATAGCTTTCTTAAGACAATTGTCTCGCGCGGTGGCGATGATGCCGCGCTGGCCGGTAAAAAATACGGATTCCATGAAGCCACCACCGAGGTGGATGATATCTTCAAGGATGAAGAGATTGATGCTGTGGTCATTACTACCCGCCATGACAGCCACGCGGAGCTGGTCTGCAAGGCGTTACGCGCGGGCAAGCATGTCTTTGTGGAAAAACCCCTGGCAATCACTCCTGAGGGCTTGAATGAAATCAAGGCTGCTTATGAAGACAGCAAGAAAAAACCCTTGCTCATGGCTGGTTTTAACCGCCGCTTTGCCCCCCAGATCATTAAAATTAAAAAATGCCTTGCTAATGAGAAAGCCCCGAAGGCAATGGTAGCCACTATGAATGCCGGAAAGTTGCCCAGCAACCATTGGCTCTTGAATCCCGATATTGGGGGAGGGCGGATTCTCGGTGAAGCCTGCCATTATATTGATCTTTTAAGATTCCTTGCCGGTACGGAAATGGTTTCAGTAAAGGCGACTCCCCTGGGAGATAACTCCTCCTCACTCTGCCAAAGCGCGACTATTATCCTCTCATTCGCGGATGGTTCTATTGGCACGCTGCATTACCTGGCTAACGGCCATGGGTTACTACCGAAGGAGCGGCTTGAGGTTTTCTGTGGAGGGAAGGTCTTCCAGCTTGACAATTATCGACGTCTGCGCGGTTACGGGGTTCCTGGCTTCAAGAAGATGAATCTCTGGCGGCAGGATAAAGGGCAGGGTAATTGCGCGAAAGAATTCGTGCAAGCGATAGTCGATGGTAAAGAATCCCCGATTCCCTACCAAGAACTGATCGAAGTGGCTGAGGTCACTTTCAAAGCGCTGGAGGAGCTACGCCGGTGAGCTGGCTGCGGATGTATCACACCCTCCGCTACTTGAAGCCTGTACAGATATATGGGCGCTTGCTGCGGCACCTACCCCGTAGCGGCACCAAAGTGCGACCGGTGCCTTCCACCCGCCAACCGGTAGCAAGTTGGACTCAACCTGGAAAATACCATCCCACGATGAGCGGCTCGGACCGCTTTTTTCTTTTGAATGAAGAACATGAGGTTAAGACCAGCCAGGACTGGTCAAATGTGAAGCGCGACCGGCTTTGGCTTTATAACCTGCATTATTTTGATGATCTGAATGCCGACGGCGCTGCGGAACGGTTGAAGTGGCATGAGGTGTATATGACCCGCTGGATTAAGGAAAATCCCACTGGCAACGGGCCGGGGTGGGAGCCATACCCAATCTCGCGTAGAATCGTCAACTGGATCAAATGGCAACTGGCGGGAAATTCCTTGAAGAATGAAGCCCTACAGAGCCTCGCCCAACAGGCGCGCTATCTAACCCGGAGGGTTGAATGGCATTTGCTTGGCAATCATATCCTGGCCAACGCCAAGGCCTTGCTCTTTGCTGGGATCTTCTTTCAAGGGAAGGAAGCGGATGCCTGGCTGCGGCAAGGGTTAGCCATCCTCCACGATGAAGTCCAGGAGCAGGTACTGGCTGATGGCGGGCATTTCGAGCTCAGCCCGATGTACCATGCCATTGTCCTCGAAGATCTCTTGGACATTCTGAACCTGCTGCGCAGCTATGGTTATGAAGAGTGTTTTGAATGGGATGAAGATTTGTCAGCCATGCTCAGATGGCTTGAAACCATGTGCCATCCAGACGGGGAGATCGTTCTCTTTAATGATGCGGCCTTCGGGATGGCTTTACCACCCCAGGCACTTTTTGAATATGCTGAAAGATTGGAGGTGGAGAAGGACACTATCTCCCTGCCGGAGATGACCTGCCTGGAAGACAGCGGGTATATTCGGCTGCAGCATGGCGGCGCCAATGCCTTTCTGGATCTTGCCCCGCTCGGGCCGGATTACCTCCCCGCGCATGGCCACGCCGATACCTTTACCTTTGAACTTTCAGTGCGTGGACAGAGGATGCTGGTGGACAGCGGCACCTCCTGTTACGGCCAGAGCGCTGAGCGTTTGCGCCAGAGAGGAACGGCTGCGCATAATACACTTACTATCGACGGAGAGGATTCGTCCGAGGTTTGGGGCGGTTTCCGCGTAGCCAGGCGGGCACGAGTCGGGGATGTGCTGCTCGATTCAAATATAGATACAAGCAAGATTCAGGCTTCGCATGATGGTTATCTGCGCCTGAGGGGTGTTGGCCTCCATACCCGCAAATGGGAAATGACCAGGAAATCCCTAAAGATTTGCGATGAAATGGAAGGTACTGGCAGCCATAAGATTGAGCTGGGCTTTCTGGTCCATCCTGAAATCTCCGTCGCCCAGGCAGGCGCGCACCATTTTGAATTGAAGGATGATAATGGCAAGGTAATCGCCACTATTTATACAGATGTCGCAATGGCAGCCGCATTGCAGGAACGCACTTATCATCCGGAGTTTGGGTTGTGGTTAAAGACTACCGGGATTTCGGCAAAGAGCGAGGTCGAATTGCCCGCAAGCTTCAACTCTGAAATCATCTGGGAATAATTATTAGGAATAAAGGCAGCGAAGATGCGGATACTTTTTTTAACTGAAAATTTCCCTCCCGAAATGAACGCCGCGGCTACTCGCGTCTATGAACGCGCGGCCTATTGGGTGAAGTGG
Source organism: Planctomycetota bacterium (assembly GCA_016927125.1). GTDB lineage: Bacteria > Planctomycetota > SZUA-567 > SZUA-567 > JAFGNG01 > JAFGNG01. The sequence continues at coordinate 9,861 of JAFGNG010000085.1, forward strand.
GGCCATAAGGTTACGGTGGTCACCTGCGCGCCAAATTTCCCGCTAGGCAAAGTTTTTGACGGTTATAAGAACAAGTGGAAGACAATTGAAGTGATGGATGGTATCCGCGTAGTCCGGGTTAAGACCTACATGGCGCCCAATTCCGGTACCTTCCCGCGGATGATGGATTTCCTTTCCTTTATGATCACCGGAACCATTGCCGGGCTCTTTCAGGAGAAACCGGATGTGGTTGCAGCGACCTCCCCGCAATTCTTTTCCGCCATTGCTGGCTGGCTGGTCGGGGGGCTGCGGCGGGTGCCTTTTGTCTTTGAACTGGGAGATCTCTGGCCCGCTTCCATCACCGCGGTCGGGGCGATGGAGGATAATTTCTTCCTCCGCCTGATGGAGAAGCTGGAATTATTCCTCTACCGCCGCTCCGCCTGCGTGGCGGCATTGACCCAATCCTTTAAGGATGATCTCATCAGCCGCAACATCCCGGCGGATAAAATCGCGGTAGTGATTAACGGCGTGGATTTGCCGAGGTATTCACCTCGGAAACCGGATCCCGCGCTGGCGAAGGAATGGGAAGTAGAGGGCTGTTTTATCGTGGGTTATATCGGAACCCACGGTATGGCCCACGCGCTGGAAAAAGTGCTCGACGCCGCCGCAATTTTGCGCAACGATCCGAAGATTCGTTTCCTCTTTGTCGGCCCGGGTGCAGTGCGGGAGGCTTTAATCGCGGAAGCCAAGGGGCGCAAGTTGGATAATGTAATCTTCGCACCTCCGCAACCCAAGGAAAGGATGCCTGACTTCTGGGGTTTGTGCAATGTGGCGCTGGTTCACCTGAAGGATACCCCGGTATTCGAATCCGTAATCCCTTCGAAGATCTTTGAGGCCATGGGAATGGGATTACCGGTCCTGCTATCGGCTCCTGCCGGAGAGGCTAGCCGGATAGTGGTACAAGAGGGTATAGGGATTCATCTCCCGCCCGAGAGCCCGATGGAGCTTGCCCAGGCAATCACCCGATTGAAGAATAACCAGACGGAATACCTGAAATTTGCCCAAGCCAGCTACGCGGCCGCGCCCCACCATAGCCGGGAACGGCAGGCGCGCGAAATGCTGGCAGTCTTACAGGCGGCTGTGGACGGACGCGGCAGCGAAGCAGCCAAGGCGGTGGTGACATGAAACAGATCATGGTAACCGGCGCGGATGGCTTTGTCGGCACCGCCCTGTGCAGAAAACTTGTCGCGGATGGCTATGCAGTCCGGGGCGCGGTCTGGGAACTTGCCTTAGTTACAGATCACAATAAGATTTCCGGCGTGGATTATATTGAAGTTGGCGGAATTGACGGAGAGACGGATTGGCGGGATGCAGTTGAAGGGATTGAAACTGTGATTCACCTTGCCGCCCGCGTACATGTAATGCATGAAACCACCGGCGACCCTCTGGCAGAATTCCGAAAAGTAAATTGTGATGGCAGCGCTAACCTGGCGGCACAATGCGCGGCGATGGATGTCATCCGGCTGGTCTATGTCAGCACGGTAAAGGTGAGCGGCGAGAAAACAACCGACGAGCCCTTGCATGAAGAAGTAATGGCAAAACCCCAAGAGCCCTATGCCATTTCAAAATGGGAAGCAGAGGAGATTCTTTGTAAAATTTCGCAGGAAACCGGGCTGGAACTGGTGATTGTCCGCCCGCCACTGATCTATGGCCCGGGCGTAAAAGCGAATTTTCTCAGGATGATCCGGTGGATTGATAAAGGCTTGCCCCTGCCGCTGGGCGGAATCCATAATAAGCGCAGCCTGATAGGATTGAGCAATTTTGCAGACTTCCTTGCCTTGTGCGCAATGAAACCGGAAGCAAAAGGAGAAGTCTTTTTTGTCAGCGATGATGATGATGTTTCGACCTCGGAATTATTGCGCCGCGTAGCTGTTGCCCTTGGCAAGCCGTGCAAGATCTTCTGGTTTCCAAGTATGTTACTCCGCGCTGCTGCCTTGCTGTTGGGGCAGAAAGCGGCGGCGGACCGCCTGCTGGGGTCACTTGAACTGGATATCTCCAAGGCGAAGACAAAACTCGGATGGCAACCGCCATCCAGCATGGCTGAAGAATTACAGGCCACTGCCGACTGGTATCTTGCTTCCAAAGGAACCGCAACATGATTCAGCTTCACTTAGGCATTATCCTATTTTTAGTGATTATTGCCTCCACAATTTTGACCGGATTGCTCCGGCGATATGCTTTAAAAAAGAAACTGATTGATCATCCCAATGCGCGCAGCTCCCATGAAGTTCCAACCCCGCGCGGGGGAGGGGCGGCGATAGTAATCACCTGCTTGGCAGGACTCTTTCTTTTACCATATTTATACCAGCCCACCGATGAGGTGCTTTATGCCTTATTGGTCGGAGGCCTGCTGGTCGGGGGGATTGGCTTTTGGGACGACCATGGGCATATCCGGGCGAGATGGCGGGTGCTGGTGCAGGCGATTGCGGCAGCAGGGTCATTCGCAATAGTTTTTGGCGTGCCTGAATTACAGAATGGGCCTTCTGCCCTGTTCTGGGGCTGCTTGATATTTATCGCCGCGATCCTTGTGATTGTTTACTTGATCAATATCTATAATTTCATGGATGGGATCGATGGGATTGCTGCGGCAGAAGCGATTACCGTGGGGGTTGCCACCGGGATCTTGTTTTATTTTTATAACAATGAATTTGGAGTAATTACAGCCATCGGTTTAGTGGCTTCAGCAGCATCATTGGGTTTCTTGGTATGGAACTGGCCTCCGGCGAAGATCTTCATGGGAGACTGTGGCAGTGGTTTTCTTGGTTACATCTTTGGTTTCATGATTGCGATCTGTGGGATGTATCTATTGTACACAAAATCTGAAAGCGAACTTATCATGTACCTGACCTTGCCATTCCTGCTGGGAGTGTTTATTGTGGATTCGACCGTAACCCTACTGCGTCGGATCCTGCGATGGGAGAAATTCTGGCTGCCGCACCGGATGCATGCCTACCAGCATTCTTCGAGAAGATGGGGGCACAAGAAGGTGACCGTGGCGGTAGCATCAATAAATCTTTTCTTCCTCGCGCCCTGCGCCTGGGCGGCATACCACTGGGCGCCTGCCGGGATTTTTATAATGCCCGCTGCATGGATGATCCTGGCAATTGCCGCCTTGGCCTTGTCCGCGGGCAAGCCGGAAGCAGCGAAAGGGTAAGAGTTAATAAAAATCTTGCGCAATACCAGCCTATACTTATACTCTGTTGAAATCGCGACAGACACTATAATAAGTAACCTTTGATCCATCATTGAGGCCCAAGAGCAATGAAATCAACCTGGCATAAAAGCCTGAACTTCCGGCGTCCGGCCCTATTTGTGTCGGATATGGTGATAATCCTCTGCGCCTATTACCTGGCATACTGGCTGCGTCTGGATTTGATCCGCGGCGACCAAGCGGCCTATGACGCTTACCTGGATACCTTCTGGTACACGATTCCATGGCTTTTGGTGATCAGGTTCTTATGTAGTATCCTGATGCGCCAATATACTTGGGCTTTCCGCCTCGCCAGCCTGCCGGAGGCTGCAAATCTCGTCAAAGCCGCAATTATCGGCAGTGTGCTCTTCTTCCTGCGCTGGCATCTCTCCGCTGACCTGCTGCAGAAACCACCGCTCTCGGTTTATGTAATTGAATTCGCTCTCAGCCTGATGGGGATGGCCTTTGTCCGATTCTTCCCGAGATATTTTTATCAGCAGTATTTTCACAGCGGACGCGGCTTCATGGCTGATGGAGAAAGCCGCCTGCGCACGCTAATCTTCGGAGCCGGCAGCACCGGCGATTTAATCCTGCGAGATTTGCAGCGTACAAAGATTTACCCTTACCGGGTAATCGGTCTCATCGATGATAATCCTGCCAAGCGTAATATCTCAATCCACGGCTGCCGGGTGCTGGGATCATCCGATGATCTGCCGAGGCTGATTCGTAAACATAAAATTGAAAAGATCCTCATTGCCGCACCCGAGATGACCGGCTCACGCTTGCGGCGGATCCTGGACATCTGTTCCAACCACCATGTCCAATATAAGATTGTTCCCAACTACGCGGAACTGGTCAGTAAGGGCGATACCGCGCCCATTACCCTGAAGGATCTTCAACCGGAGGATCTCCTCGACCGCCTGCCGGTGGAATTCGATCATACCCGGATGGCTGCACTATTTCATGACCGTACTCTCCTCGTAACCGGCGCGGCCGGCTCCATCGGCTCGGAGATCTGCCGGCAGGTTGTCGGGCAGGGAATCAAAAAGCTGGTGGCTGTAGATATTAATGAAAACAACCTCTACTTCCTCAAATTGGAAATTAATGAGCTTGCCCCCGGCCTTGATCTCAGCATAGAGGTAGCGAGTGTGCGGGATCGCCAGAAAATACAGGAGCTATTCGCCCGGCACCAACCGCATATTGTCTACCATGCCGCCGCCCATAAGCATGTTCCGTTGATTGAAAATTGCCCGGAAGAGGCTCTCAAAAATAATGTTCTGGGAACCTTGTATGTCGCGGAAGCAGCGGATCAGAATGATGTGGAAAGGTTTGTGCTAATCTCCACTGACAAGGCAGTAGGCCCGAGTAGTGTGATGGGGGCAAGCAAACGCTTGGCCGAGGATGTAGTCCGGGATATGGATCTGCGCAGCAAGACCCGCTTTATGGTGGTCCGCTTCGGCAATGTGCTGGGCTCCAGCGGCAGCCTGGTGCCAATCCTTCAGCGGCAGATCTCCAAGGGCGGGCCAGTAACCATTACCCATCCGAAGATAACCCGCTTCTTCATGACTATCCAGGAAGCGGTTGGCCTGGTGATTGTCGCTTCCGCCCAGGACGAGGGCAACCTCTGCGTACTTGATATGGGGGAACAACTCAATGTCGACCGCCTGGCGCGGCAGATGATCACCCTCTCCGGTTTTATCCCGGATCAAGACATCCCAATTATTTACACCGGCTTAAGGCCGGGCGAGAAGATGTTTGAGGAGCTCTTCACCAAGAACGAACAGCGTCGCTCCTCCAGCCATGCCAGGATCTTCCTGGCTGACGGCGACGCTCCCCGGACAACAATTCCGGAAATGCTTAAGGCACTGGAGGTTACGATAGAGAGCGGGAGAAGAGCGGCGGTTTTCGATTTCCTCCATCAGCATGTCAAAGATTACCAACCGGTAGAGAACTCCCCTGAGAAGCCTAAATCTGATGATTAAAGCAACTGACAGCCATGTTTAAAAGCTTCTCTTTTAGTCCAAGTTGTAGTATTTCTCACAATTTCCTTGACAATTTTAAAATTAGGTGTAAAGTAAAAATCAATAATCAGGTGATGAAGCTCATCGCCCAGAAACCGGGTTAACCCGAAAAGGAGCAACCTGCTAAGTTCGGCATCTTATATTTATGGCATCATTCCAGTCATAGCCCTGATCATACCAGCCGACAATGCAGACATAAGCTTCACTTGGAGGCAACCCACCATTAAGGCCCATCGGCTTTGAGATCGGGTGCCAGGGATCTATTGCAACAAGTGATGCATATAATGCAACGAGAGCAATAAAACCACACCGGCTGGTTAGGGCGAAAATTACCATACAATCTAAAAGTTTTCAGGATCCGAACCTTTATACGGTCGATAACTGGTTTATGTGTTTTCAGTTAGGACACATCAAGAGTACAGGATTTTACCGAAAATTGACTTTGGAATAGTGCAATGCTTGCAACCTTGTCCATAGCCAGGAACACACTGTCCGAGACCTTGCGCCAAAGCGTTTTCGGGGTAGTGCTGCTTGGCGCTGGCTTTTTGATAGCTTCCTCACCCGCCTTCTCCATGTTCACATTCATGGACAGCACCAAGCTGGTTCAGGATATGGGGTTGGCTACGATCCTCATTGCCGGGCTGTTTCTCGCCGTCCTATGCTCTATTACCGTTATCAGTAAGGAAATCGAGGGCAGGACCGCGTTAACAGTCCTGGCCAAGCCCATATCGCGGGGTTCTTTCGTGCTGGGTAAATTCTTAGGCATTTCCGCAGCCATCATTCTGGCAACCTGTATCTTAATAGTAGTCCTTCTGCTCACCTTCCGATTTGGCGTGAAGGATGCGGGTTATATTCATCTGAACTGGGATGCGATGATTGGCGTAATCCTCGCCACCCTCGTGGCGATCTTTATCGGCGTAGCTGATAACTACTTCTTTGGCCGCCCGTTTATGACCACCGCGATCTGGTCGTCGGCTGCGACTTTTACGCTCTGTTTACTTTTCTTCTGCCTGCGCTACGAAAACGGCGAATTTATAACTACCATCAAAGATTTTGGCTCCGACATCAACTGGCAGATTGCGATTGCGGGATTATTGACTATGGAAGCGATATTGATTATGACCGCCATTACCGTGGCTATCAGTACCAGGGGAAATGCGGTTGCCGGGATTATTGCGTGCGCAACCTTCTTTTCCGGCGGCATGTTATCCGAGTATTTCTTCGGGCGCTTTACGGAAGTCTCGATCTGGGCAAAAGCAGCGTATACCCTCTTCCCGAACCTGCAGATCTACTGGGTGACTGAAAGCCAGTTGAAATTCGCGAAATATTATACCGAGTTGATCAATCCGACCATCCCGTTCGATTATGTGGCCATGTCCACACTTTACGCATTCTTATATATATGCGCCATCCTCTTATTCGCCCTGGTGCTCTTTGAACGGCGCGAAGTCAGGGAATGATACCTTAATTATATAACAACTTCGCCGCAATTGGCAGATGATACATTGAGAAAGGATTTAGCAATGACAGGATCTTTGGGAAAACGCGCGGAGCGTGTGGCGCTGGGCGGATTTTGCCTGACGCTGATCGGCATGTTTATAATGTGGTATGTTGCATATTACTGCAATTCCATATCCGCACGCGCGGAACTGTTTCACCTCTTGGCTGCCACCCTGGTCTGGGGAATTTCCACGTTGCACCTCCGGGCGCAGCGCCAGGCGGAAGATGAAAAAGCGGCTCTGGATGAAGCGGAACGCCTGCGCATAGAACAGGGCAAACCCCGCCTCTTTGACCGGGAAGAAGGAGAAACCGGTATCGCCCAGGTCAGGCTCAAGGACATGGAGCGGTGGGGCGGGCCGATCGCCACAATTATAATTATAGTTCTGCAATTATTCGCCGGGGGTTATTTATTATACGCCCTGGCAAACCTGGATAATGCCCCTGGCATTGCTGCCCTGATTGGTATCACCCCCTTTGCGGAACTCAGCAATACTACCTTTGCCGGGGCGGCTGCATTTGCCCTCGCGTTCTTCTGTTTTGCGCTCGGGAAATACGCTGCCGGGATGTCCCGTGACAAGCAGGTCGGGATTCTCCGGGCGGGCGCCGGTTATACCATTAGCTGCGCGCTGATTTGCTTTATCCAGATGATCGCATACGCGATGGCCTATACCGGCTGGCTAACCGGGGAGAAAATTCTTTCCTGGTTGATCCCGATCATCCTTTTAGCCATGGGGCTGGAAATGGCCATAAACCTGGTCCTTGATTTTTACCGTCCCCGCATCCGCGGCAAGGAACCCCGCCCCATCTATGACAGCCGCCTTACCGGGCTGTTGGCTGAACCGCAGGGGCTGTTCAAAACCTTTGCCCATACGATGGATTACCAGCTCGGCTTCAAGGTTTCAGAAACCTGGTTCTTCCAGTTTTTGAACCATGCCATCGCACCACTGATTCTATTTCAACTCCTGTCATTATATCTACTTACCTGCATCTTGGTTGTCCAGCCGGGGGAGGTGGCGGTGATCGAACTGTGGGGCAGACCCCGGGGGATAGAAACCCTCCCACCCGCACCGCTGTTGAGTGATAGCGCTGCAGAGAGGGCTGCCAAGGAAGCAGCCTGGGATAATCTCCAGCCTCCGCTCGAACCAGGATTGCATCTGAAGTGGCCCTGGCCAATCGAAATCACGCGCCGGGTTCCTTGTGAATTGGTACAGGAAATATTTGTCGGCGCTCCCCAGGCTGAGGGACAGGATGAGCCTCTGAAACATGAATCCGCAACTCCCGATGTAGTCTCGTGGGATCGGGTACATACCAAGGACGAGTTCGCTTACATCATGCCGCTGACCCGTGAGATAAAGACTGAAGTAGAGAATAATGGCGCGGCTGAAACCCCGGATGTAATGTTTGTATCCGGCGCAATCGCGGTACATTATTCCGCGGGCGGTTCAGCCGCTGATAGCCAGAATCCTAAACGCAGGATCGGCGACATCTACCGTTATTTATATCGCTTCGATGATGCCAAGGCCGCAATGATTTCCCTGAGTGAAAGGGAAGTCACCAATTACATGGCAGGCGCGAACTTCTGGAATGTGCTGGTCGACAAGGTCAAGGAAACCGAAAAAGACCTGACCAGGAGGATCCAACAGGCTGCCGACAGAGCGGGGATCGGGGTGCGGGTGGTCTTTGTCTCGCTTTCCAATGTCCATCCCCCAGTTGGCGAGGTTGGCAAGGCCTTCCAGGAAGTAGTCTCCGCCCGTGAGAAGATGTTTACTATTATCCACCAGGCAAATGCCCAGGCAGCGCAGATTCGGGCAAGCTGGCCGGGCAAGGCCCAGACCATGATTAATGAAGCGATCGGCTACCGGGATGAACGGGTCTTGCTCTCGGAAGCGGAATCCAAGCGCTTTTTAAACCAACTGACGGCTTTTAACGCTGCCCCGAATGTCTATCTCCACCGCGAACGCATGCGCGCTATCGAGGAAGGCATGGAATCCGCCTTGCGCCTGACGGTAGTGCCGCCGGATACAGTCGCCTTCTTCGATGCCAAGGCTCAGGATACCGCCGGGGTAGTTGGCGAGGCGTTGGGTAAAGAATTTAAAAATCCTTAAAATAGGTTTATTTGAAAAATAACTTTTGAAAGTACCAAGTGAAAGGGAATAACATGGAAACCAAACGAAACAGCTTCTGGACATTTCTGGTAGCATTTATCCTGATGTCTATCTTCGTGGTCTACCTCTTTGCCTACCAGGTCCCGGCCGGGAAGGTCGGGGTATTGATCCGGCTCGGTGATATCAAGACCCCGATCGATGAAACCCCGGGATTGAAATTCCGCTTGCCTTGGCCCTTTGATGAAGTGCGGCTCTTGGATATGCGCACCCGGCTCTTTTCAACCAAGCTGCAGGAATGCCTGACCAAGGATAAACGGAATCTTAATTTCAAGATCACCGCGGGTTGGCGGATTGTCGATCCCAATACCTTTATCAACCGCCTGAAGACGGTGGAGGAGGCCGAAAAGAGCCTGGTCAGCCGCGTTGACAGCGCGCGCGGGCGGGCAGTCGGCGAGGTCGAGTTACATGATTTGATCAATGAGGATTTTAATCTCCAGCAAGAGAAATTCGCCGCTTTTGAAGACAAGATCAAGGAAACCTTGAATCTTGAGCTCAAGCAGGCGGACTGGGGAGTAACCATTGATTTTCTCACTGTCCAGCAGATCGGATTCCCTCAGCCCACCACCAATGATGTTTTTAAGCGCATGATAGCAGAGCGTTCAGAGGAGAGTAAAAAGATTATTTCCGAAGGCGAGAGCGAAGGGGAATCGATCGTTTCGAAGGCGGAAGCCGAGAAGCGCAGCCAGCTTGCCCTGGCCGATGCCAAGGCGAGGATTATCCGCGGAGAAGGTGATGCCGCTGCCGCCAAGCATTATACGATATTCCGACAAAATCCTGAACTCGCCAACTATCTGCGTAGCATCCAGACCCTGCGCAAGGTTATGACTGAGCGCACCACCTTGCTTCTGACTACCAAGCAGACACCTTTTGATTTGTTGGAACAAGACGCGGTTCCCGAGGTGAAGATTAACCCCGGTCAATAATAAATAGTAAACTGGATTCGCCTGTTGTAATTTTGGTGAAAGAAAGCAGATGAGGATTTATCGATGACAGAAAATCATAATCATAATCCTGCTGAGCCCCCCCTGGAGAAAAACCGCTACCAGGAAGCTCAGGAACAGGCCTCGCAGAGCCTCTCTGACGCCCTGCAAACCAGTTTTTCCGTTCTCAGGATTGGAATGGTGCTGGTAATTATCTTCTTCTTCTTGCGTGGCTTCTTTGTGGTCAGCCCCGGAACCGTCGTCTTAAAGACCCGGTTTGGCGCTTATATCCGCGAAGAAGGCAAGGTTAAGGAATATACCGAAGGCGGCTTATATTACGCGATTCCGCTGCTGGAAAAGATGGAAGTTATTGATCTTACCAGCAAAACTATCAAACTGGCCAAAGAATTTACCGTCCCGGAAGATTTCCAAAAGAGATTCAGAGAATATGAACTTGGTGATCTTCGGCCCGGGATCGATGGCTATACCATCACTGGTGACACCAATATCCTGCATACAGTCTGGGAATTGGAATACCGGGTAACCGATCCCTACCGCTACCGGGTGTCCTTCCAGGAGAAAGATACGGGTGAACGGAACCTGCAGACCGGCCAGCCGGTTTACCGCTCCGGACCGGAACAGCTCCTGCGGGAAGCTTTCCGCAACGCGGTGGTGCGGGTATCAGCGGGCATTGCAATTGATGATGCGCTGACCAACCGGAATTACCAGTCCCGCATCCTGAGCTTGACCCAGAAAAACCTCTGGCAGTATGATTGCGGGATTGAACTCGTGGAGGTCCGTAATGAAAGCGCCAAGCCGCCCCAACCCACCGAAGCCGCCTTCAATGCTGTTACCCAGGCCAAGAGCATCAAGGAAACCATGAAGAGCAACGCCGAGGGTGACGCCCGGACTATTCTTGAAAAGGCCAAGGGCAGGGCAAACGCGATTATCCATGAGGCAGAATCTTATAAGACCGAGATTGTCGAATCGGCGCGTTCCGACGCCCAAGTCATATTCGATCTCCTGCAGAAATTCCCGAATGACTCGCAAGGGTTGAATATTTATCTGCAACAATACCACCAGGAGATCCTGGCAGAGATTTTACAAAAGACCAAGGTCAGAATAGTCCGGCCGGGCCCGACCTGGTACATGACCGGCCCGCCCCTGGAAGAACTCAGCGGACTCATGGAAGCAACAAAATAACACAGGATTATAAAAGCCAGAGGGCTTTAAGTTATAATGAAAGGAAAACGCCAAATGACAAGTTGTACACCCCAAACCGCTGCCTGTGGCTGTCCCTTACATGACAGCGCGGAAGATCGCCAGCGATTGACTATTATCCGCCTGATCCTGACCTTCCTGGGCGGGGCATTAATAATCAATAGTTTCATTGCCGAATGGATCTTTACCGCCGACCCACAACGCGCCTCTTTTTCCGCCATGATTGGCGCCATCCTGCTGGGCGGGCCGCTAATCTGGAAATCTATCAAGGATTTGATGTTGGGGCATTTCCGTATGACAGAGCTGGCGTCGTTGGCGATCCTGGCCAGCTTTACCAGCGGACTCTATACCGAGGCCGGGCTGGTTGCTTTCTTCCTACAGCTCGGCCAGCTTATCGAGAGCCGGACAGCCCTCGGGGCCCAGGCCAGTATCGAAGGCTTGATTCGCCTGACCCCGACTACCGCGCACCTGGTTAGCGATGGCGCCGAGCACGATGTCGAGGTAATCTCCCTTAAAAAGGGCGATATTATCCGGGTACGTCCGGGCGAGAATATTCCGGCTGATGGCATTATCACCTCCGGCGCTACCAGCATCAATGAAGCCAGCGTCACCGGTGAAAGCCTGCCAGTTGATAAAGGACCTGATGAGATCGTCTTTGCCGGCACGGAAAACTACACCGGCGCTATCGACATCAAGGTTACCACCGTTGGGGAAGACACTACCCTCGGTAAGGTCCGGCACCTGATTATGGAAGCGGAGCGCACCCGCCTGCCGGTCATGCAGATTATTGATAAGTATGTGCATTGGTACACCCCGGTGATTCTTATGCTGTCGGCGATCATCCTTTTCTTCTCCGGCGAACCGAGCTATGCCATCGCCGCGCTGGTGGTGTCCTGCCCCTGCGCGCTGGTAATGGCTACGCCGACGGCGATGGTAGCGGGGTTGACCAGCGCCGCCCGGCTCGGAATTTTAATTAAAAACGTTGCCCACCTTGAAGCGGCCGGGGAGATTACCGCAGTGGTATGCGACAAGACCGGCACGCTTACCACCGGCGAACTTGCGGTCAGCCGCCTCTCTCCATTAGAAGGCATTGAGCCCGCGCAATTGCTTTATACTGCGGCCAGCGCTGAGCGCCATAGTAATCACCCGGTTGCCCGCGCGCTTCTGCGGGTCGCCCAGGAGGCCCGGCTCGAGCTGGGAGAGCCGACAGAATTCATTGAAGCCGGCGGCAAGGGTATTACCGCCACGCTTGATGGCAAGAAATACGCGATCGGACGCGAGAGCTTCCTGAAGGAACAAAAGGTTGATTTCTCCAAGCTGTCAGAACCCGAACTCAAGGAGAGTGAAGGCTTCAGTACAATCTATGTCGCTGAAAATGGCGTCTGCCTGGGTTGGATTGGGCTCGAAGACCATACCCGCCCGGAAGCCCGCCAGGCTACCGATGAATTACGAGAAGCCGGCATCCGGCATATCACCATGCTTACCGGCGACCGCTGGGGGGTGGCGAAGCGCGTTGCTGGTGAGCTGGGCTGTGATGAGGTGGTGGCGGAATGCCTGCCTGCGCAGAAGCTCGAGTTGGTGGAAGAAATGAAGAAGAACCATCTCTCCGTTGCGGTTGTGGGTGACGGCGTCAACGACGCACCCGCTCTCGCTGCCGGCGATCTCGGCATTGCCATGGGGGCAGCGGGCAGCGATATCGCAGTCAACTCAGCCTCCATTGCTTTGATGAGCAATGATCTGAGAAGGCTGCCTTTCCTGGTGCGGCTTTCCCGCCTGGTGAGGAAGGTGGTTTATCAAAACCTGGTATTCGGGATTCTCTTTATTGTAATCGGTATCACCCTCTCTGCGTACGGCAAAATTACCCCGATTATGGCTGCCGTGCTGCATTGCCTGGGCTCGGTCCCGGTTATTTTTAACTCCGCCCGGATTGTCCGTTATGGTGAAGAACTAAGCTGAAGGGATATACTGTGGATGAACCTATAATCCAAACCCACGAAGTTGTGAAAGTCTTCAAGGACTTTTGGCATCGCCCCCGGGTAAAAGCGGTTGACAACCTGACCCTGTCGGTATCAAGGGGAGAGGTCTACGGCCTGTTGGGGCCCAATGGCAGCGGCAAGAGCACAACCATCAAGATGCTTCTGGGCTTGCTGTTTCCAACCAGCGGCCAGATTGCGATCTTCGGCAAGCCGCCATCAGATGTGGCAGTGAAAAAGAGGATTGGGTTCCTCCCCGAGGAAAGCTACCTCTATCCCTACCTGAATGCGGTTGAGACCTTGGATTTCTATGGCCGGCTCTTTAGTCTGCCGGGCGCGGAAAGAAAACGCCGCGTGGAATCGCTCCTGCGCATGACCGGACTGTCCGGCGCGCGGGGACGTCTTCTCAGGGAATATTCTAAGGGCATGGCGCGGAGGATAGGGATTGCACAGGCCATGATTAATGACCCGGAATTGATTATTCTGGATGAACCCACTACCGGCTTGGATCCGCTCGGTACGAGGGAGATTAAAGATCTTATCCTGGAACTAAAAGATAAGGGCAAGACGGTCTTGTTATGCAGCCATCTCTTAGCAGATGTTGAAGATGTCTGCGACCGCGTCGGGATTCTCTACGGCGGGCGTCTGCAAGCCGAAGGCCAGACCACGGAGTTATTACGGCAGGATCGCCAGACTCAAATTACCGCGGAACTGGATGATAAAACTCTGCAGGAAGCCTTGGCGTTAATCAGAAAACGCCAAGGCGATGCCATCCCGATCAAGGTAGCACCCCCGATCGAAAGGTTGGAAAATTTCTTCCTGAGAGTGGTGGAAGAGGCGAGAACTGCGGAACAACCTACCAGCGGGGTAGAGGAAGCGGTCTCTGGCCTGGACTTCCTAAGTGATGCGGACAAAGACAAAGTGGATGTGTTTAACCGTTTAAGCGCGCCAAAACCCCTGCCTGTCAAGGTTATGCCGGTTGCTTCGCCAGCAGGGACGACGAAGAAACCTTCTGGTACGAAAACCGCGGAACAGAAAATCCTGAGCAACCTTACTGCGCCTCGAAGCATGGAAACCAAACCTGAACCTAAGAAGAAGACAGCCGGTAAATCCGAGGCTGGTAAACCCCTGCAGGCCGATAGCAAGGTGTTAAATCGATTGCTGGATCAAGATTCCAGCAAACGGCAAACAGACAAGAAGTAATACCGGCAAATAACGGGCGGTTTGCCCGAGATGGATTTATCTTAAAGGTAGTTGTGATTATGGGAATTATCTGGGCACTGGCCCGCAATACTATCATTCAGGCCTTACGAATGCGTGCGGCTTTGGTTTTGATTGTTCTCTTCTTTATCGCTGCGCCCGTGCTGCTTTTCAATGTGGGGGAGGATAACGCGGATGATGTCCGCACTCCGCGCTTACTTCGGATCGAGGCCGATGGCACCCAGGAAGGCGAGGTCAAGCTGCTCTTAACCTACAGCGTGACCATTGCCTCGATTCTGCTCATCGTCTTGACTATCCTCTTGTCAGCGAGTGTGCTGGATGTAGAGATCGTCAAGAAATACGCCTTTCTTATCTGCTCCAAACCGGTCCGTCGATGGCAGATCATGGTCGGCAAGTGGCTCGGGATAGTTTTGCTGAACACTGCGCTGCTGTTTATTATGGGGATATTAATCCTCTGCGAGGTCTGGTACTTTTCCAGAACCGATCCCGCCTTCCCGGAAGGGCGTGAAAAGCTAATGGCAAAAGTGCTTACCAGCCGCATCAGCATCCGCCCAGACACCCTGGATGTACAGAAAGAATATGAAAAATTAAGACTGGAATTATTAAAAGAAGGTGTTAAAAATGAAAACATTGATAAGCAATTGCTCCAGCCACAAATAAAGAACTACTTCGAGGAATGCACCACTGAAGTACCGCCGATGGGCGTACAATCCTTCACCCTCAAGGGTGTACCTATAGCGGAAAACCCTGAAGAAACCTTCTATACTTTCCGGTATAAACTCTATTCCGCTAAGGCAACAGATTTACCCCTCTATGGCCGCTGGCGGTTTGTAAAAAAAACCGAGAAAAAATATGGCGAAGTCTATAGCCGGAGTAAGGAAAGTGAAATTGAAGAATTTCCGATCCCGGCTTCGCTGGTCGATGATAATGGAGAGATCTTCGTTGAATTCCAAAATTTGACTATTGGCAACCCTGATGATCCTAATCCCAAGAATCGCATTCCTCATACCGTTACCTTCAGCTTGACCAAAGGCGTGGAATTATTGGCGTACAAGGAATCCGGACTCGGGAATTTTCTGAAATCGCTCAGTAGTGCCGGGGTGGTAAGGGATTTGGCCGAAGTTTTGCCTTTTATAATCAATTTCTTCAAAGCCTTGCTCCTGCTCTTAATCCGGCTGATGATGATCGCCGCGATCGGCGTAGCCGCTACCTCATTAGTACACTTTCCGGTCGCAATTCTGGTTTTATTGCTGGTCGTCTTCCTGGGCTCCACCCGGGATGTTTACGCCAATATTTTGGTCCAGACAATCCGGCGTGAAAAAGCTGAGCCCACCCCGGAATTCGAAGCCGGTGAGATAGCCAAGGACACCGCGATATCGTTATATAATGAAGTTGGCAAACCTGCCTGGAAATTTATTCTAAAAGTGATTACCAAGGTCCCTCCCAGGTTTGAAGATACCAACCCGATTCCAGATTTTACTGTAGGAAGAGAAATCAGCTGGTCCCGGGTTATGGCTCAGGTCTTCATGGATTTAATCCTGCGAGGAGGGATAGTATTTGGCCTCGGGATTTTCTTGTTCTATCGCCGGGAAATCGGACGACCTGAGCTTTAAATGCTGCAATGAAAAATTTACTTTGTAGTGAATAATACTATACGGAGTTTTGCATTGTCAGAATATAAACGAACCCTACCCTGGACATTATGGATAGCCCTCCTCAGCCTGTTTGCTGCGGTAGTAATCTTTTCGGTAGTGGCTTATACCACCAATCCGGTTTTCCTGGCGGGAATCCCAGTCCCTGCGCTGCTTCTCTGGGGCCTGGCAAGGGGAAAGCGTTGGGCGTATCTTCTTACGATCGTCGTGTCGATTGGCAGTATGATCTTTGCATTATATTATGAATCTTCCACCGCTGCGATGTTCAGGTTTTTTACAATTTTGCCGGTCTTAATCCCGGTCTTACTTTGCACCTGGTTTTTCTTCCCCAAAACAGGATTAGCCACCGAAACTTATCCTAATCCCCCGAATCCGGCCAGGAAGAAGCAGTTTATTTGTTGCCTGCTTGCCGTCGCCCTTTTGATTGGAGCGATGCAAACCCTGGAGCCCACTATTACACTCCGTGACAAATACAATCTGTCCGTGAATCCTGTGAGTGAGGGGGTGCCGCCCGAGATCGTCCTGGCAACCACCTTCCTGGGTGGATTTCGCAGCATCTTTATTGATGTCCTCTGGTTGCGGGCCATGGCGATGAAGCAGGAAGGCAATTATTTTGAAATGGTCCAGCTGTATGACTGGATCACCAATATGCAACCCCATTACGCGCAGGTTTGGAGTTTTATTGCTTGGGACCTGGCGTACAATGTCTCGGTTGATTATCAAGACCTTGAAGATCGCTGGTTCTGGATCTATCGCGGCATTCGTTACCTTCGCGACAAGGGTATTCCGGCAAACCGTAATGTATCTTCCCTTTATCTCGACCTGGCCTGGATTTTTGAACACAAACTTGGCGCAACCATGGACTATGCCCACCAGATCTATCGGGTTAAGTGGTGGCGGATGATGCAGGAGGCGCTTAAAGGTTCTGGGGAACGCGAACAGCTCGAAGCGCTGGTCGACATACCTGATGATCTTGGAGGGGTACAAAAGTATCTTAATGAGATCATGAATTACCCTGATAATACTGACACCTTGCGACAGGACAAAAATGTTGATCAAGCCGCCACCTTCCTGACTGATAACGGAATTGATCTCTTCGCTGAATACACCGGCTTATCAGATTTCCCGGAAGAGTATCCGGAGAATGTCCAGCAATACCTCAAAACCAAGGAAGCAATCGAAGCCTTTAAGACCATTCGCCTTTACCGGATAAAAAACTGGTTGGCTAATAACTTAAAGGAAAATACTGCGCAACAGTTGATTGAGATTAAAGAGAACTTGGCGCGATTGAAGCTGGAGCCGGAACTGATGCTTAACGTTACCAAGAACTTTGGGCCGTTGGATTGGCGCGGGTGCGACGCTCACAGTATGTACTGGGTATCCAAGGGACGGGAAATTCGGGTTTACCAGTTATCCCAGAAGCAGTTGCGGGAGAGCCTTGATTACAAGATGATGGACATCAGGTTCGAACGGCGCCTGTATAACTGTATGCAGGAACTTCTCCGTCGGGGCCGCTTCATGATAACCTCTGATGGCTACACCTACACGATTCCGGACTACCGCTTCATCGAACCTACGCTGCGATACTTCCGGAAGGTTCTGAAAGAGGTCCGGTCAAGTCGCTCGCAAGCGGGCCGGGAGCTTAATGGCAAAGGGATACAATCCTGCTACATGTACCTCCTGGAAAGATGTATCTTTATGTATTACTTCAACGGTCAGATTAACATTGCGGATCGCTACCTTGAGTACATGCGCGAGGAAGCACCGTTAAACCCGAACTTCCAGGTTACCGCGGAGCAGTTTGTCAGGAATAATATTGCGCAATGGATTAGCGATATGACGCCTAATCGTTATCACACCATGGTCGAGGGTATGATCCGATGGAGTTTTATTGATCTTGCCCAGGGTGATTACGCCAGTGCGGCAAACCGCGAGAAAGAGATCCACTTGCTTGAAGAATACGCCCAAAAGCGCTGGCCTTACGATCCCGAAAATAAGGAAGACCAGTTTAAATACCTTGCCCCCCTCGAAGACCTATCCTCGGACATGTTGGTGCGGATCCTAGACGGTAAGGAACCAGGCTTTAGCCCGGCAATGCGTCAGCGATTGGAGAAGGCCTTAGGCCCAGAAAAGATCAAAAACGCCAGGAAGAGAGTCGAGCAAAAAGCCGGTTTCATCAACAATTTAAAGGATAAACCTGTAGCCACAGGGCAGTAATAAAAGAATTAAAAGCGAAATCTCTTGAGCCTTTCAATCCGGATCGGTAGAATTCTCCCTGCAGTTTTCGAGTAGGCAACTTTGAAAGGTGAATTCATTTGAATCGTCGTCTGCTTATCGCCCTCGCATTATGTATCATCCTGCCAGGGTGTGCGTTACCGTGGGGTGAAAGCGAAAGCGAGCCTCCACCGGTTCTTGACACTATTCCAGAAGCGGAATTAATCCCCTCCCAGAGAGCCTCGGAACTCGTAAAGCTGGCGGTCGCGCCTGCCTCCACGCTTAATGGCCTGGAGATCCAGGGAAAACTAAAGGCTGAAGATGCAAGCGAAAATGATTTCAACCTCCGTTGTGTAATCCAGCTTTTGATGGAGAGGCCGGCAAAGTTACGCCTCGCTGCCACCAAGGGTTTGAATACCGAAATCATGGATCTCTCCATGATTAATGATTCGCTGGATGTCTGGCTGCCAACTAAGAATATCCTCTATCGCGGCAGAGTTCGCGACCTTGCTACCAGCGGTATGGATTTCCATCCCAACGAGATTGTTGAACAACTACTGTTTCCAGTAGAAGAATTCAATACAATGGCATGGGGCATAGTCTCTGACACGGATGATTTCATCATCGTAATGGAAGTAAGTTCAAATCGTTATAAAAACCGCCTCACCATTGACAACGAAACCGGTGTACTTATTAGGCGCGAGATAATTGGCCCGGATGGGCTGGTCTACCTTGAATCGACCTTTTCCAAGCACAAGGAAATCAAAAAACATCCAGAACTCAACCTCTTTCCCCATCAAGTGCAACTGTGGTTCCCCCAGGAGAAGCGCAAATTGCTCTTTTACCGGCTGAGCATCATGCCCAATCCGGACACCTCCGAAAAAGATTACCGCTTTGTCGCTCCCGAGGATGCCGTCATTAAGTCCCTTAACGTACAGGAACAGGTTGATATTGCCTCTGCTCTCCAGGAGGTTGAGGAAACTACGGAGGAAGGCGGGCAATGATTCATAAGATTCTGGCAAAATGTGGCCATATCGCCTGCACCCAGTACCGGGCGGTTCTCTTTGCGGCTATTATTCTCACCATTCTTGCGCTGGTGCCACCCATCTTCTTTGTGGAAAGCAAGTTTTCCGCTTCGGTAAGTAAACTTCTGCCGACCGACAATGAATCCGCCAAAGCTTTTAACCGTGCCCTAAACGATTTCGGGACCGCTGATGAGGTCTTCGTCCTCTTCCGGCTGGCAGATGCCGAAGATGTAGAGGGGGTTGGCCAATATGTTGTTGAACTTGCTGATAAGTTGCGGGATTTGCCGGATTTCCAGGACGCTTATTGCCGGACCATCCGCCCCGAGGAAAAAGGCTTTCTCGAGGATGAATTAATGGCACGCGGACTGCTTTATCTTCCCCCTGAAGGAATTGCTGAGGTTAAGGAAAAGCTTACCCAGCCGAATATCGCCCGTGCTACCAAGAAAACCTTCACCAAGATAACCAGCCCCGGACTGGATAGGATAGTTGAAGGCAAGGAATCCCAGACATTTTTACTGCAGCTCGGCGTCGGGGAAATCTTCCAGAAGCATCTGCGGGCGGCATATAGCAATCTTGGCGAAAACGGTGATAACGGCTTATTGGTATCTTATGATAACGGGCCGGATGATAAACAATCCGGCGGTGCAGTTATCCTGCTTGCCGCCCAACCGCAAGCGCCGGCCCAGCGCCTGGAATACGCCAATCGAATTATGGATATTGTCCGCGAAGAGACCTTTAAAATATTCGGTGAACAAGAAGTAAGTCCTGAGTGGCGAAGCCCGGTGGTGTGGTGGAATCCCTCAACCTGGAACCTGAGGCGGGAGCCAATCCAGGGTAAAATGCCCCCCGCCTTGGCCAAAAAGGTTCAGGTCAGCTTCGGAGGCGGCTATGAAGTCTCCATGCGCTATACCCAGAATCTTTCCTCCAGCCTGAAATCGACCTTTATTACTAGTTTAATCGGGGTCCTGCTACTCTTCGGGTATTGCTACCGGCGGTATGGCGTAGCTCTCTACGTCGGGGTACCCCTGGTGATGGTGGTCTGCTGGACCATGGGCGCCGGATGGCTATTATTTGGCAAGCTGAACGTGATTTCCTGTGCCTTTGCTGCAGTTCTGGTAGGCTTGGGCGTCGATTACGCTGTCCATATCTATAACCGTTATATTGAGGAGCGCGGCGCCGGCCGGGCGGTCGAGGAGAGTTTTATTACCTCTCTCAAACAAACCGGCAGTGGGGTTGTCGTCGGGATGTTGACGACCGCGATGTCATTTATGGCGCTAATGGTAACCCGTTTCAAGGGGTTGTCGCAATTTGGCACCCTCGCCGCCCTGGGGTTGGCCCTGGCCTTACCGGCAATGATCTTTGTCCTGCCCGCGTTGGTAGTCTGGCGCTCCAAGCGCGGGGATGGCGAACATCGGCGGGCGCTCAGGTCGACAACCTTTTATCTGCCCCAACTCTCCACCTTCCTTTCCAGGTTCCCATATCTGGTCGCAATCATAGGTGTGGGGCTGGCGGTTGTTTCGGGAATCTATATCGCTTATGATCCAAGTTCCGTCCGTTTTGATGAACGCCTCGCCAGCCTTCGTCCCAGTGGGGACCCGGTCTTTAAACTTGGACAGGAAATCTCGGAACGCTTCTCCCGCAAAAGCCCAGCAAGGATTATGGCTATTATTCCGGGGAATACCGAAGCCGAGGCCATGGATAACGCGTCCGAGGTTTTAGAAAAGCTGAAAGTTATTAAAGCCGAGGGGATCTTGAAGGATTTTGAAATCCTTAACCAGTTTATCCCATCGCCTCAGGAGCAGGAGAAGCGGCTTAAGGAAATTGCCGCCATCGACTTCGGTTTGGCGGCAAGTGAACTAAAACAACAATTGGACAAATACGGTCTTGCGGAATCAGTGTTTAAAGACGTTTTTCAGTTTTTTGGCAATCATAAGAATCTGAATGAGAATTTTCCCGTGATACTACCCACCAGCTTCAAGCATACCCCAGCTTGGCGTCTGATGCAACGGCTGGTGGGCAGGCATAAGGTCCGCTATCGGGTTGATACGAGCGAGACACCCAATGCCTGGGAGCAGCTTGCCGCTGGGAATAAATTGATTATCTCGGAATTGCCCACTACCCGCGAGGGCGGGTATTTCTTTACCGACGGGATTCCAATAGACGCGGCCTCTATTGATTATCTCGAATCAGTTGGAATTCCTGAAATAAATCTCACAATTGAGAACAAAGAAGGCCTAGGTCAGAATGATATCAAGCGGGAAAAAGTCACCCTTGCCGAAGTGCGCAAGCTACTCGCCAATAATCCGAAGCGGGTATATTTTGCGGGCACTGTCATGAAGAATGGCGAGCCACTTCTCAGTACCGGCATTGAAATTACTACAGACCTCCTGGTATTTCTTGATAAATCCAATTGTCGCGATGTTGGGGTTTTCGGCGAAGGTTGGAGCACGTTGGCTTATCTTTATCCCCCCGCGGATGAAACCAGTGAAATTTCAGACCAATGGATCTCATCCCTGAGAGATAATCTTGGGGAAGACAACCAGAAGGTTCTGCTTACCAGCACCATGCTGGTTGCCCATGACCTCGCCACCGTGGTTAAAGAGGATTTCTTCCATATTTCCATCGCCGTCTGCATCATCGCCGCCCTGGTGCTTGCAATCTGCTATCGGAATGTTACCCGGGTAGTCTTCTCACTTTTGCCGATTGGACTGGCCTTGTTTTATCTCTTCGGCATTATGGGCATTGCCAATATTTCCTTTAATTTTATCAATGTTTTGGTAGTTCCGGTAATTATCGGCCTCGGGGTGGATAATGGCATCCATCTGGTGCACCGTTTCCAGGAATCAAATCATGACATTCGCCCGATGGTTACAGATACCGGCAGGGCGATCGTGATTACCAACCTCACCAGCATGATCGGCTTTGGCTCCCTCTGGATGGGCAGTTATGACGGCCTTACCAGCATGGGAATGCTGACCGTTCTGGGATTGAGCATGTCAATGTTTGCTTCCCTGATTGTTCTACCAGCCCTGCTGTATGTATTCCGCGGGTTTTTTAAGAATAATTCCGCCTTTAAAACGTGATTCCAGCAGGAACGGCATATATTTCCGACATAACAATAATGATGTGAACTCATGGACATTGCCCATGATATTTATATAATAATTTATACAACATTGTGACAAAGAATTAAGTTTAAACCTGTAAATGACGAATAAATTAAAAGGTTATTTGGAGTATTAATATGAAGATATGTCAAATATTAGCTTTCTCATTAATGCTGGCAATCTTTTGTTCCAGTGTGATTGCTGGTGAAGTATTTTGTGCCTTGGACGAGTTACCGGATAAAAGCCCCCCGACCGTCTTATCTGATGAAGAAATTGATAGTTATCTGACTGCCACCTTTAAGCGCCATGAAAACCTGAAATGGTTTTCTGCATTTATGACCCAAACAAAAAGCGGCGGAATTTTTAAGCGCCCGGTTGTTCAGAGTGGCGAGCTCAAGGTTGAACTCCCGGACCACATGCTCCTGGATATGTCTGAAGATGGCGTGATGATCGTCGCCGATGGAAAATACTTCTGGATTTATGACACTGATCTTGATGAAGTCGAACGCTATAAAGCCGAGCGTTGGAATACCAAGGGCCAGGCGAAAGCAGAAGCCAAAAACCTTGATATGGCTGCATTGTTACTGGGCGCTGATGTTAAAACCGTGGAAGAGATGCGGGAATTCTACAATATTACCGCCACCTTCAATAATGGGATTGTCAATTATGTCTTGTTTCCCCTGAAGGGCGAGCCGGCGGAGAGATACAGCAAGATAGAAATCTCCCTTGCCGATGATGCGCTCCTGCCCCTGCGCACGGTAATGACGGCCAAGCCCAAAGCAGGGGACACCCAGCCTCCGGCGGTAGTAGAATACCTGCTCACCGCTTTTGGTAGCAATCTTTCAGGCTTGCCCCCATTTGAGAAAACCGCCTTTATCTTCCCCTTGACCGAGGACATCGAGGTTCACGATATGGATCCTGATGGCGGCGAAACCATTGTGCCATATGAAACTGTTAAAAAAGAACTAGCTGAGCAGGCAGCCGCTTGCGAAGAAAATGAACCGGACAACAGTGTACAGGAGAGGGAATGAACGAGAGAGAAACCGCAATCCTGGCTGGTGAGTATCAAATTATTAATGCCAGCGGTAGCTTGAATGGACGGAGCTCGGAATCACAGGAATTGAAAAGCGTCCTGAACCGGGCAGGGGACTCTTTGATCCAAGGCAACTATATAATCAATCTTTCCGATGTGGATTACATTGATTCCAGCACCATGGGTATGTTTGTCCGCTTCCTCTACCAGTTGCAGGCTGCTGAGAAAAAACTTGTTCTGCTATCGCCTCCCGAATCCATAAGCGAGGTCTTGCGGATGACTGGCCTGCAGGAATTAATGCCGATCGCTGATACTGAGGAGCAGGCTTGCGAATTGCTCGGGGTCGAGCGCCGCCGTCTGGCTGGCAAGTCAGAGGATGTGAATTATGCCCAACTCGAGAAAGAACTGGAGGAGCTGATTATCTGCTCCGGAGAATCTGGTAGCCAGAAAGAATCGCCTCAATTGCAGAAGATTTTGGGGAGGTAGTTATTGGAGAACTTGTCTAAGACATAACCTGAGAGATATATCTAACACACGTTAAATTTAGAAGATATGACCTAAAAAATCTTTTTGTTTTGCGGTTTTCACTGGACATGAGGCGCTGCAATTAGTATATTATGCAAGCTGTTAGAAGAGGTAAAAACTTATTCCCCTGTAGCTCAGTTGGTAGAGCAATGGACTGTTAATCCATGTGTCCCAAGTTCGAGTCTTGGTGGGGGAGCCAAAAATCATACGCCGTCCAATGGGCGGCGTTTTTGTTAACAGGGGGGTATTTTTC
>JAFGNG010000086.1 GCA_016927125.1 Planctomycetota bacterium
CTTCGATACAGGGCGTGCTGGCGCGGTCCAGCAACTCATTCACCACCGCCTGTGGCGTGGACAGCTCCGCCTTGGAGCTGCCATTGAGGCCAAACATTTCCTGCCAGAATCGATTGATATTCTTATAATGGAAAATCTGTGGCGGGGTTGCCTCCGCAGACGGCGTCTTCTTGAGAACCAGCTCTTCCGCCTTGGCGAGAGCGGTTGTGAAATAACCTTCTTCATCGGCCAGGCCAAGCTTGACCGCCTCGGGTCCGGTGAAGATGCTGCCATCGGCGAGCTTTTCGACCTCCTCGACCGGTAGGCCCCGGCCTGTTGAAATCACTTCAACAAAGCGCTGATGCGAGGAAGCGAGGATCTTTGCGAAGATCTCTCTTTCCTTGTCAGAAAGGTCGCGGAAGGGCGAGCCGAGATCTTTCATCGGAGTGCTCTTTTCAGGCATGGCCTCGATGCCGATCTTGTCGAAGAGTTCCTTGATTTTAAAGCGGTACATGATTACGCCGAAGGAGCCGACAATGCTGGTGGGATTGACCACGATATACTTGGCCGGGGCAATCACCCAGTAGGCGCCGCTGGCCGCCATGCTGTCGACCGAGGCGATCACGGGTTTGCCGGCCGCCTGTAATTGTAAAATCTCATGATGGATGAGATCGCTGGCGGTGATCCCTCCCCCGGGGGAATCGACCTGGAGCACCACCGCCTTGACCTTGTCGTCCTGGCGCGCTTCGCGTAAACAGATATTGATCTCGCGGACCATGTTCCACTCCGCGTAATTTTCGCCGCCCATGATGGCGCCATAGAGGGGAATCACGGCGATGGCATTGTCCGCATCGCCCTCGCGGATAACCTCTTTGTATACCCCGCCCTGCCGAAGGCCGGGAATAACCCCTTCCACATCCTGGGAGAGGCTGCTGCTAACTGCGGATAGCATCAGGGCAAAGATTACAAATAATCCCAGGAAGCCCAGGAAGCACCCGAGAATCATCATGGAGCAGGAATACAATACTCCCCGCCGGGGAGGCGATGAGGACTTGCGAGACTTTACCGGGCGCGGTGACGGAGGAACCTGTTGCGCGGAGAAGTTATCATAGCTGCTCATAAGAAATATCCTTTCTGCCGGTTAAGAACAATTGTGAGAAAACGCCATTATTCCTGAATTGATAATAAGGTGTAATACCTCACCCTCTTAACAGTATTCCAGTAATTTATATTCTGTCAAGGACGGGCTTGCTGAAACCCGAATTAAAAGCCTAAGCGAATCAATAATCCTGTTAAATTTATAGTGATTTCAATTGCGTTTCGGCCTTGACCGCGATAAACTCCGGCTCAATTATTGTATACTATCAATTGTCTGGATTAGGTCTCGATATCTTGCTTGTAGTTGGAAAATCAAATGTTAAAGACCAATGCCGGTAAGATCTTTGTCCTGGCTTTCCTGCATTTTATCTGTGATTTCTATGGCGGTATGCGCACCCCGCTGGCAGAACCGACGCTGACCACCCAGCTTGGAGCCAGCCTCGGGGATGTCCTGCTGGCCTTTATGCTGGCAAGTATCCTGACCAACCTGGTGCAGCCGCTGGGAGCGTTCTTCCTGCCCAAGCATGGCCTGCCGATTTTATTGATTCTTTGCCCCCTTTTAGCCATCAGCGCCGCCCTGATCGGATTCGCAGGCTCCACCCTGTCCCTGGCGATGTTTTTATGTATGGCCAGCATCGGCATCGGCCTGCTCCATCCCGAAGGCTTGTTGACCGCGCAGGGCTTGAGCGGTTCCAACCATGGACTGGCGATCTCGGTCTTCCTCTCCGCGGGGTTGTTAGGCTACTCCTCCGGAGGGGTTACCAGCGCTTACTGGGCTACCACCTGGGGGATGTCCACCTATTGGCTGCTGGGAATTCCGGCGATCATCGCGGTCGTCCTTGTCCTCATCTCCGGCCTGCATAAAACCGAGGGCCACGCCGCCACCTCCATGCAGGCCCATGAATGCCATGCGATAACCTTTCCGAAAATCCTGCTGCTGGGGACGGCGATTGCGTCGAGCATTCTTTTTTTCATCGCCTTCATTACGCCTTACCTGGTGCGCAGCTTTGGGGATAAAGCCCAGATCTGGGGAGGCGTGTTTATCTTCTGCTTCGGGATCGGGGGCCTGTTCGGGTCTTTTCTCTGGGGATACCTCTCCAAGAAAACCCGGTGCTGTTATATCATTGCCATGTGCCAGATCTTTTCGATCCCGGTGCTGTATTATCTCATCCAGATTCAGAACCCCAAGCTGGTAATTTTCTTCGGCATCTACCTGGGGTTCTTTATCGGGGCAATCTCCCCTCTGGCGGCTGTCCTGAGCCGTAATGCCCCGGGAGAGAACACCCGGTTGCGAGCGGGTCTGATTATTGGCGGCTCCTGGGGATTGGGCAGCCTCATGCTGATCGTGGCGGGAAAATGGGTGGACACCTACCCTAAGGGCGAGGTTTATCCGGTAAAGGCCTGCATCGCGTTCAGCATGGTTTTAATGCTTTTTACCTTTATCCTGGCTGTGTTTTTTTCCCGGAAGGAAAAAACCCCTTCCCCCGACGGTGAAGAAATCTCAGCCTTACCAATTGACATTCCCCGGTAAAAACAGGATTATATTAAATTGTAATTCAGGAAAAGCTCTCATCGCTTGTGTTATAATCAGGTACCACTTTAAAGATAAGGATTTTTTACTATGCCCAGCATCGGAGTAAACCAGGTCAGCCGCGGCACCGCAATTAATTGGAATGGTGAGATTTATATTTGCGTCGGGATGGAACATATCAAGCCCGGCAAAGGCCCGGCCTATGTCCAAATGAAACTCAAAAACGCGATCACGGGAAGGATTATTGATAACCGCTTCCGCTCCCAGGATACAGTCGACCAGGTAGATGTCGACCGGGGCGACTATACCTTCTCCTACGTCTCCGGCGATAAATACGTTTTCATGCATACCAAGACCTATGAAGAGGTGGAAATTTCCGACGAGGCGATCGGGGATCGCAAGGATTACCTGGTGGAGGGCAATACCGTTACCCTTTGCACGGTGCATGGCAGTGTGCTTTCGATCGAACTGCCCAAGACGGTGGTACTTGAAGTTATAGAAACCGAGCCGGGCATTAAGAATGCCAGCGCCACCAATGTCGGCAAACCGGCTACCACCAACACCGGTCTGATCGTTACGGTGCCGCCCTTTATCAACCAGGGCGACAGGATCAAGGTCGACACTGAAAACGGCACCTACATGGAGCGGTATAACGCTTAGAGATAGCCTGTTAGAAAGCAGCCGCCGGGCGGATTTTTTTAGCTTGAATCTCAGGGGGGAAATCGCATGGAGATCATCGGGGTCAATGAAGTTCTGCTTAATGCTTTGGTTAAAGCAACCCGGGACGGCCTGTCCATGGCCGGCATTGACCCTGTCCCGATCGGGGTATCGCGCTATGTCACCACCACCCGGGAGGTCTCCGCGATTATCGGCCTCGTCGGCAGCACCAGCGGCGCGGTTATGGTTAATGCCAGCAAGGAAATCACCTGCCAGATAGCGGAAAAGATGCTGAAGGAAAAATGCGAGCAACTCACCCCCCAGGCGCTGGATTCCATCAGTGAAATCGGCAATATCATTGCCGGCCAGACCAAGGCGATTCTCTCCACCACCGAATGGAAAATAGAAAAGATCAGTTGCCCTTCGGTCGTCGTCGGCAGCAGTTATTTCATCAGCCACTACAAGGGCATGCTCTCGGTGGCCGTGGATTTTGAACTGGGCGCCTTACCCTTGATTTCCCTTAATGAGCGCCTCTTCACCGTATCGATCTCCCTGATGACAACTTAAAGCTTCCAAGGCAAGCTATCGCGCAGCGAAAGGGGCATCCGGCTTTGTCTGTAAAAATCCGCAAACTCCTGCTCAACCTGCTTAAATTTGCAATTGTCTTTGCCGCCCTGTATTACCTGGTTGCAACCGGCAAGCTGAATTTTCATGATATTCGATTCCTCCCCGGCAACTTCTGGCTGGTAGCGGTCGCGGCTGTAGGCGTACTCGTCGCCATGCTCTTTGCCTTCCTGCGCTGGTACCTGCTCTTGCGCGGGGTGGGCGCCCCCCTGCCCGCCCGGGCGGTATTGCGCCTGGGGGCAATCGGCATATTCTTCAATACTTTCATGCTGGGAGCCTTTGGCGGGGACCTGATCAAGATGGCCTACCTGGTTCGGGAAACCCACAAGCGCGCCACGGGTTTTGCCAGCATTATTGTTGACCGGATCTGCGGGTTGTTGGGATTGCTCTGCCTGGGCGGAGTCGCCATCTTCTTCTTCTGGCAGACCGTCAACAACCCGGAACTACAGCGGCTGGCGGTATTCTTCTTCGGGATCCTGGCAGCGCTGGCCCTGTCGCTGCTGGCGGCCTTTGTCTCTATTACCTTCAACCGGGTCACAGCGCTGGCGGGGATCATTATCCTGCTCTGTCTGCAGGTATTCCTGGTCTCGCGGCATGCATGGGATTATTTCTACCTGCTCCTCCAGATCGCGGCGGTTTCGGCAATCCTGGCGGCAACCGCTACGGCTATCCTGATTCCGAGCCTGCTGCCGGGTGGGGGCCTGGCGAATTTCGTCCGCGGGAAAATCCCGCTCGGGCACAAGCTTATGAATTTCATCGAAGCCCTGCTTGCTTTCCGCCACCATGCGGGATTGCTGCTGGGGGCGCTGGGGTTGAGCATTATTATCCACACCTGCTGCCTGCTTGCCCTGGCGATGCTGGCGAGGGCTGCCGGCAGCCTGGCGACGGCGGAGCAGATCTTCCTGACCGCGCCCCCGGCCTTAATCGCCAATATCCTGCCGGTACCGGGCGGCGGCCTGGGGGTGGGCGAAGCAGCTTTTGCGGGGCTCCTCGGGCTCTGCCGGGATGCTGCCGGCAACCCGATCTCGGGAGGAGCGATCTTGTTCCTGATGTACCGGGCTATTACTATCCTGCTCGGGATCGCCCTGGGCCTACCGTTCTACCTCTATGGCAAGGTGGAGATCCAGCAACTCCAGAAGGAAGCAACGGAATAAAAGGCTTTCAAACCGAGTTATACCCTGTTATGATCAGGTTGAAACTTGCAGGAACAGCGCAGGACAGGGAAAATAATGTAATATATACATATATTGAACCCGCTTCCCTGGCGAAATGGTTACGACGCTTTCCCGGAGGAATAAGCATGACCCTGGCATATGGCAAAGAAGTTCTGGACGCGGAAGTTGCTGCGATCAATTCAGTGCGCGACCACCTTGGCGCTGCTTTCGAGGAAGCCCTCGCCCTGATTGCGGAGGAGAGCGGCCGGCGCGTAATTGCCTGCGGGATCGGCAAGGCCGGGATTATCGCGCAGAAGGTGGCGGCGACCTTGGCGAGTACCGGTACCGACGCTGTCTTTATGCACCCCGCGGACGCGCTCCACGGCGATCTCGGCATGGTGCGCAAGCATGATGTTGCCTTGATCTTCAGCAATTCGGGTGAATCCGATGAAATCTCCCGGCTCCTCCCGTTCCTGCGCAGCCTGGGCTTGAAACTCATTGCCGTTACCAGCTCCACCCGCAGCACCCTGGGGGTGCAGGCTGATATAGTTCTGGAAATGGGTGATCTCCAGGAAGCCTGCCCACTGGGATTGGCGCCGACCGCCAGCACCACCGCGATGCTCGCCCTGGGAGACGCACTGGCAATGTCCTTGATGAAACAGCGGGGCTTTTCCAACTCCGATTTCGCTGCCATCCATCCGGGCGGCAATCTTGGCAAGAAGGTTTTCACCGTCGCCGAGGTTATCCGCGGCAAGAATGCGGTCGCCCTGGTTAAAGCCGATACCCAGGTCCGGGAGGTATTGCAAAGGATCAGCTCCGCGCGTGCGGGCTCTGCCGTGGTTATTGATCACAACGGCGAATTGCTCGGGATCTTCACCGACGGCGATCTCCGCCGGGGCTTGTTGGCGGATGCCAAGTTGCTGGCGCAGGAGGTGGGTAAGGTTATGACCAGAACCCCCTACACCATCAACGCCGCTGCCGCTGCCACGGAAGCCCTGGCAGTAATGCAAAAACATCGCATCGGCGAAATGCCGGTGCTTGACCAGGATAATAAGGTCTGCGGCATGGTTGATATCAAGGGACTGCTGGCAGCCGGATTTACCTCGGGAAAATAATCACCCGGATTCTAACCCTGCCCTCAAATAACAACTGCTGAAATCGAATCCTCCCATGCCTCCCGGTCAGGGTTTTTCAGAAAAAATCCACTGGAATTGCCTCGCTGCCTTCTTCTTATTCAGGTGCTGGCAAACAGTTACAAAAACCGGAAATATTGGTTCAAAAAAGTTTAAAACTTAGTTGGATTTACTCTTGACTAAACCACTGTATATTGGGTTAATTGTAGGCGTAGTCGCAATATATTGTGGCTTTTGCGCCACAGCCGTTTTGTCACAATTGGTTGGAAAGGTTAATCTTAACTCAACCCAAAAACGGGGTTTGCAGCGCCGCAACGAGGGGGGAAAGACGGCGCGATGGCATATTCAGTACCTTTACTGATACATTGTTACATCTTTCCAAGGGCAATATGCCAGTCTTTTGCTCTTTCCCGCTAATGTTTTAAGATTTTGCCTCGTATGGTGTATTTGAGGCGATTGCAGCCAACTTCTCCGGCATGATTATGGAGGTAATTTAAAGTGCGCTGTCCCTTCTGCCATCAAGATGATGATAAAGTGGTGGATACCCGTTCGAGCGAAGACAGCGCGGTCATCCGGCGGCGCCGGGAATGTCTCGCCTGCAACCGCCGCTTTACTACCCACGAGCGCCTGGAAGAGATGCCGCTGAGGGTAATCAAGAAATCCGGCGAGCGGGTCCCGTTCTCGCGCGAGAAGCTCCTGGCCGGGATCATGCGGGCCATGGAAAAACGCCCGGTCGCCTTCGCCACGATCGAAGAGATGGCCGACAGCATTGAGCGCGAACTTCTGGAAATGGAAGAGCGGGAGGTTGCCAGCTCGGTCATCGGGGAGATGGTCATGAGCCACCTCCGGGAAATTGACGCGGTCGCCTATGTCAGGTTCGCTTCCGTCTACCGCGAATTTAAAGCGGTGGACGAGTTTGTTAAAGAGATTGACACTATAGGAAAAGCCAGGGGTAAAAACAAAAGGCATAAGTAATAAAACTTGGGAGGCAAGTGATAATGGCAGAAACTAACAACCGCAACACCGCAGCGGTACGCAAACGCGACGGGAGGGTGGTCCCGTTCGACGAGAAAAAAATTGTGGATGCCATCTTTTCCGCCGCGCGCGCGGTCGGCGGTGAAGATATCCATCTCGCGGAGGAGCTCGCCGGCGTAGTCAAGCTGTTTCTCGACAAACGCTTTGTCGAAGAAGTGCCGGAGATTGAAGATATCCAGGACATGGTGGAGAAGGTGCTGATCGAAACCGGCCACGCCAAGACCGCCAAGGCCTACATTCTTTACCGTCAGAAACGCGCCGAAGCCCGGGATCACACGCGGGTACGCAAACAGATCCGCCAGGAGCGCAGCAGCACCGACCTGCACCTGATGGTGGACCCCGGCAGCCGGGCGGAATACTTTTCCTGGGATAAGCCCCGGATTGCCAAAGCGCTCAGCACCGAAGCCGATCTCTCGGCCGACGAAGCCGCTGACATCGCCTCGGTCGTGGAAAAGAGGATTATTAATTCGGGGCTCAGCCGCATCAGCACTAACTTGATCCGCGAGTTGGTCGACAATGAACTTTTCGAGCGCGGGCATCAGAAAACCCTTGCCCGCCAAAGCATTATCGGGATGCCGAAGTATGATATCGACGGCCTGATCTTCAGCAAGAGC
>JAFGNG010000087.1 GCA_016927125.1 Planctomycetota bacterium
GCGACCACGCCCTTGTTGCCGTGACGCCCTGCCATCTTATCGCCGATCGAGAGCTTGCGCTTGACCGCGACGTACACCTTGACCTTTTCAATTACGCCGGGCTTGAGCTCATCGCCGCGCTTAACCCTGCCGATTTCAACTTCCAGGCGGGTTTCCAGGAGCTGGATGCGGCGGTCATGTTCGAGGCAGACCGCAAAAACCTGCTTGCGCTTGGCCGCGGGAATATCCAGGTCGCCCATTTCACATTCGGCCTGGATCTCGCAGAGCCGGTCGTAGTCCGAACCTGAGGGCACCCGGAGAACCTTGCCGGTCTTCTTGTTGACCGGAGGGCCGCCGAGGATCTTGGTTAGGCGCTCGAGCTTCTGGCGGATTTCTTTTTCAATCGCTTCTTCGCGCTCAGCCTCGATCCGCTTGACCTTGCGCTTGTTGGCGCGGCGTTCCTCATCGCTGAGGGCGATATGGCGCGAGAACCTCTGCACCTTGATGACATAACCCTCGGTTCCGGGGGGAACCTCCATGGAGTCATTCTTGATATCTTCGCCGGAACGTCCGAAGATAGCCCGTAGGAGTTTCTCCTCGGAAGAGTATTCGCTCTTGCTCTTCGGTGAGATCTTGCCGACCAGGATGTCGCCCGGCTCAACCTTGGTGCCGATCTGGATCAGGCCCTCTTCATCGAGGTTGCGCAGGGCGGCCTCGGAGACACCCGGAATATCGCGGGTGATCTCTTCGCGGCCAACCTTGGTTTCATGCACCTCGGTGGTGAACTCCTCGATATGGATCGAGGTGAACATGTCATTTTTGACAACCTTCTCGGAAACCAGGATGGCATCCTCGAAGTTGTACCCTTCCCAGCTCAGGAAGGCGACCAGCATATTGCGGCCGAGGGCCAGGTGCCCGTTAAGGGTGGCCGCGCCTTCGGTAATAACCTGTCCGGCTTTGACCAGGTCGCCCTTTTTGACCAGGGGGGTCTGGTTGAGGCAGGTGCCTTCATTAAGGCCTTTGTATTTATGCAGCTCATAGGTTCGCTGGCCGCTGGCCAGGGCCTCGGAGCTGATTGTGATCATATGCGCATCGGCATAGAGGACTTCGCCGTCTTCGACAGCGGTGATAACCATGCCGGAGTTTTCCGCTACTACCTTTTCAAGGCCGGTGCCGATCAGCGGGATTTCCGGCTGGATCAACGGCACTGCCTGGCGCATCATGTTCGAGCCCATCAGCGCGCGGTTGGCGTCATCATGCTCCAGGAAGGGAATGAGCGAGGCCGAGATGCCCACCATCTGCTTGGTGGAAACGTCCATGGCTTGAATCTTTTCAGATTCGATCGTGGTAAAGTCTTCGCGGTAGCGGGCAATTACCGAGTCCTTGGTAATCCGGCCTTTATCATCGATCTCAATATCTGCCTGCGCGATATAGATATGGGTTTCTTCATCCGCGCGCAAATAAAGGGTACGGCCGGTCAGCTTCCGATTTTTGACTTCGCGATAGGGGGTAACCAGAAAGCCCATATCCTGGACTGCCCCATAAACCGCCAGGTTGACGATCAGGCCGATGTTGGTGCCTTCCGGCGTTTCAATCGGGCAGATCCTGCCGTAATGGGAGCTATGCACATCTCGGACTTCAAAGCCCGCCCGCTTCCGGTTAAGCCCGCCCGGGCCAAGTGCGGAGAGGCGGCGTTCATGGGCGAGCTGGGAAAGCGGGTTGGTCTGGTCAACCACCTGCGAGAGCTCGCCCTGTTGGAAGAAATAATCAATCGAACTCGCCACCGCCTGGGAATTAATCAGTTGGTGGGGCTGGATTTCATCAATCTCCTTGATCGCCATCTGCTCACGCACGCCGCGCCGCAGCTTGATCAAGCCCTTGCGGACTTCATCCATGCACAGATCCTTGATGGTGCGGATCCGGCGGTTGGCAAGATGGTCGATATCATCCACCTGCCCCTGGCGGGCGCGGAGCTTGATGAGATAGAGACAGATATTGAGGAAATCTTCGGCGCTGAGGGTAGCGCGGTCGTCATCCTTGATCCCGAACTTGCGGTTGAGGCGGAAGCGCCCGATTTGTCCAAAGTTATAGCGCTTGGGATCAAAGAAGCGCTCCGTAATCAAATCCTTCGCCTTTTGCAGTTGGATCGGGTTACCGGGGCGCAGCCGGCTGTAAATTCTCTTAATCGCGGTTTCATGGGAATTGACATTGCTTTTGTTGCGCTCTTCCTGCAAGGTGTTCAGGATCAGCGGGTCCCCCGCTTTTTCCTTGGCAATAATTTCGATCTCCTTGACCCCGAGGCTGAGCAGGTTTTCGAGCACAAAGTCGGTCAACCGGGTACCGCTCTCCAGCAGGATTTCGCCGGTTTCGGCATTAACCACTTCACTGACCGCAATCGAATCGATCAGGTTATCGCGGCTGCGGGGAGAAACCTTGGCGCTTTCGGTTTCATAGAACGCGCGCAGGATATCCGCGTCGGTGCCGAAATCTTCCGAGAGCGCCCGCAGGAAGGTGGTGGCCATCATCTTGCCGGAGCGGTCGATGCGCACGGAGAGCAGGTCCTTGCTCGTTACTTCCAGCTGGATCCAGCTACCCCGTTCAGGAATAATCCGGCAGGTATGGATAGTCTTACCGCTGGAGTGGAGCTCTTCCGCGAAATCAACCCCGGGAGAACGCTGAATCTGGGTAACAATCACGCGTTCAGCGCCATTGATGACAAATTCACCCCCGCCGATCATATTGGGGACTTCGCCAAGGTAGACCCATTCCTCCACCGGCTCGGTGCGGTTGAGGCGCACCTTGATCCGGAGCGAAGAGGAGTACGTAAGGCCTAATTGCCGGCATTGCTCCGACGTGTACCTGGGCATTCCCAGCTTGTAACCGAGATATTCTAAGCTGACCTTGCCATCATAGCTTTCAATGGGAAAGATCTCCCGCAGAACCATCTCCAGGCCATCGTCTTTACGATTGCCGGGAGGGGTGTCGGCCTGCAGGAATTCGGCATAGAATTTCCGCTGGGTTGCCATCAGGTTGGACACATTGAGCGGAGGGTATGCCTTTCCATAATAACGAACCTGCATGGGTTCTCCTCAAGTCAATTCCATCTACCCTTAAGCGACAGAAGGGGCCGGTTCAAGACACGTTCCCTTCTGGCGTCCGTAATTATACCTGGAAAGACGACCCGAATAGGGGGCCGCGCTAATTGTGACATTGGCAACTGCTTTCGGAGTATTCTGGGAAACATCGTTTATGCACATCCTTTATGTAAAGACATACATAGCACTTGCAACTTATCCGCCGCAAGAAATTCGATGGTGTGCTTCCCTACTTAATTTCGACAGTGCCGCCGACCTCTTCTATCTGGGTCTTGATCTTTTCAGCCTCATCCACCGGGATCTTCTCCTTGATGGGGGCGGGAGCGCCATCGGCCAGGGCCTTGGCTTCCTTGAGCCCGAGACCGGTAATCTCGCGCAGCGCCTTGATTACCTGGATCTTCTGCTGGCCGGCACTTGACAGAATCGCACTGACTTCGGTCGGGCCTTCATCTTCAGCCGCACCCCCCGCCGGGGCCGCAGCCATCATGACCGCGCCGCCACTTGCCGGCTCAATGCCATAGGCATCCTTGAGGTAGTCAGCCAGAGCTTTAGCCTGTAAGAGGGTCAGGCCTGCAATTTTGTCGCCCATTTCCTTGATGTCTGCAGATACTTCTTTGACTTCCGGTTCCGCACTCATTTCAATTAGCCTCCACTGAACAGGATGCCCTTGCGGCACTCCTGAATAACCTTCTTCGATTCCCTAAACCTTCACAAAACATTTATATAAATAGAAGCGTAACAGCTTAATTTGTTTAGCGTTGTTTTTAGAATTGCCTTAGGCCGCTTCACTTTCTTCCAGCTTGGCAACCAGGCTTTTAACACAACCGGCAATCTGGCTGGCAGGCCCGAGCAAGGCCCCGGCGAGATTGGCGCCACCGGAAAGGGCCGCGCCGACCACCTGGCCCTTGAGTTCTTCCTTGCTGGCCGCATCTGCCAATGCCGCCGTGGCTTTCTGGTCCAGGACAGTGTTCTCGATGAGCGAACCACGGAATTGCAGGGCCTTATGCTCCTTGGCGAAGTCGCGGACGATCCTGGTCATGCTGACCGGATCGGTGCCGACGATAAACGCGCACTGACCCT
The DNA here is from genome assembly GCA_016927125.1 of Planctomycetota bacterium. Taxonomy (GTDB): domain Bacteria; phylum Planctomycetota; class SZUA-567; order SZUA-567; family JAFGNG01; genus JAFGNG01. The sequence goes on from JAFGNG010000087.1 coordinate 4,155, forward strand.
CTAAAATGTTGCTGATATCAGCCATGCCGAGGGCCTCGAAAGCCAGCTTGGCAATGTGGTTCTTGACAAATTTCATCTGGAGTTTGTTTTCGGCAAGTTTGTTGCGCAGCGCATGGGTGGCGTGCGTATCCATGCCTTCATAACCGACTACGACCAGGTATGCTGCATCCCGGTAACGCTCGGTGTATTCCTGCAGCATCAGCGTGTTAATACGATTTGGCATAAGTAAATCTCCGTTCAATCTCTATGCTGCAAGTCTAAATTGCCAGCGCAAACCCCAGGCCCATGGTGGAAGAGAGCTTGGCCGACAACATGAAGTTGCCTTTCACCACCGCCGGGCGCATGCTGTTAATATGGTTGATTATGGATTTAATATTTTCAGCGATTTTTTCTTCTTCGAAGCCTGCCTGACCGACACAAACCGCGATATTCGCCTGCTGATCGGTGCGGAATTCAATCTTGCCCGCCGCGAATTCGCCGACGGCGTCGGCGACCCTGTCGGTAACGGTGCCGCTCTTGGGACTGGGCATCAAACCCTTGGGGCCGAGCATCTTGCCCAGCGCTCCCACATAACGCATCATCGAGGGATGGGCGATCGCGATATCGAAATCCAGCCAGCCATCCTGGATCTTCTTGGCGAGTTCCTCGCCGCCGACCTCGATTGCCCCGGCGGCCTTGGCGGCTTCCGCGGCTTCGCCCTCGGCGAAGGCAATGACGCGCATGGTCTTGCCGGTACCGTGGGGTAGGGAATAGCTGCCGCGCACAAGCTGATCGCTCTTGCGGGGGTCGACATTAAGGTGTATTACCAGTTCGACGCTCTCGTTGAACTTTGCCGTTGCCGTCTTTTTCATCAGGGCTACCGCTTCGGGGATAGGATGCGACTCCTTGAGCGCTTCCTCGCCGACTGCTGCAACCATTTCACGGTAACGCTTGCTCTTCTTTTTCATGGTCTTGCTTCTCCACAAATCGTTCGCCTGGTGCCGGGTTTAGCCGATCACTTCGATCCCCATGCTGCGGGCGGTGCCTTCAATAATCTTCACCGCGGCATCAAGATCGCGGGCGTTAAGGTCTTCTTCCTTGGTCTTGACAATTTCCTCGAGGTCCGCGCGGGTAACCTTGCCAACCTTGTCGCGGTTGGGAATGCCGGAGCCGGATTCAATCCCGGCAGCCTTTTTAAGCAATACAGCCGCGGGCGGGCTCTTGACAATAAAATCAAAACTGCGGTCGGCATAGACAGAAATTTCGATCGGCACAATCACGCCGCGCAGTTCCTTGGTGCGGTCGTTGAAGAGGGTAATAAACTCGTTGATCGGAATCCCGTGCTGACCCAAGGCCGGGCCTACCGGGGGTGCCGGGGTAGCCTGGCCGGCAGGGCACTGCAACTTGATCTTGGCCTTGAGTTCTTTCTTTTTGGCCATAACTTGTAATCTCCATGTAACCTGGCGGAAGCTATTATTTCAGCGCTAAACCGCGCCCCGAGCAGCAGCTCCTTCAGCTACGCTCAACCTGATAGTACTCCAACTCGACCGGTGTGGAACGGCCGAAAATATGCACATTGACCCGCAAAATACCCTTGGCCGGAAAGACCTCTTCCACCACGCCTTCATAATTCTGGAAAGGCCCTTCTTTAATGCGCACGTGGTCTTCAACTTCAAATTCAACCTTGGGCTTGGGTTTTTCCTTCTTGTCATCGATTTCTTTCAGGATCTTGCTGATCTCCGCCTCGCTCAAGGGCTTGGGAGCCTGCGGGTTGGAGGCTACGAAGCCGGTCACCCCGGTAGTCTCGGTAATCAGGTACCAGGTCTCCTCAGAGAGATCCATTTCCGCGAAGAGATAGCCGGGGTACATCTTATGCTCCACAATCCGCTTCTTACCGCCGCGGATTTCAGCCATCGCCTCGGTCGGGATCAACACGGTGCGAATCTGATCCTGCAATCCCTTGGAAATTATGCGCTGCTCCAACAAGCCGCGAATCTTTTCTTCGCGTTCAGGTTGAACCTTCAATGTATACCATGTGGCCATGTTAAAAGCCTTGCTTTAAGAAATCAAAAAAACCCTCAGCCTTTGCCGAACAGCACTTCAAAGAGGCCGTATTTCGGGTGTTGCAAGAAGAAGGTCAGGCCCTTGTCCGAGAGATAGATAAACAGGGCAAAGACAATGACCGTGACAATCACCACGAAGGTCGCGCCCCAGGCTTCGGCCTTGGGATCAAACAGCGGGGAGGTCGCCGGCCACATTACCTTGCGTAGTTCCGCGTCCAGTTCGATCAGGAAATCAGTGCTGCGGTTATTAATCAGGGAGATGTAAATGCTGAGAATCGTGAAGAAACCAAGCAGGACAACCGCGCCAATGGTGCCGGGCTGACCGCCAAAATGCCCGAACCAGCTATATCCGGCATACATGCCGAAGAGCACAATTAGCGCCAGAATCCCGATCCGCGAGGTCATCCCCTGTCCGCTTTTATACACAGCCTCTCCAATCCTTAATCCCAGCAGCCTGTTATCGAACTTAAATAGATGATGGACAACAAACAATAATTCATAAGCCCTTGCGGGGCTTGCTTCTATTGGCACGAGAGGAGGGACTTGAACCCCCAACCGCTGGTTTTGGAAACCAGTGCTCTGCCAATTGAGCTACTCTCGTAACGTGTTAAACTCAAAATAAGGCAGTTAACCTTATTTCTTTCTCTCAAGATGCTTCGTGTGCGCTCGGCAGAATTTACAGAACTTCTTAATTTCCAGCTTTTTACCGCCTTTGGTTTCTTTGCTGGTAATGTAATTCCGCTGTTTGCACTCATTACAAGCAAGCGTAACATATTCACGCATAATAAGTTACCTTTGTTTTTAGTTTACTCCACAACCTTACTGACCACGCCACTGCCGACGGTGCGGCCGCCTTCGCGGATGGCGAAGCGGACCTGTTCTTCCATCGCGA
>JAFGNG010000088.1 GCA_016927125.1 Planctomycetota bacterium
CAGCGGAGGTGCCGGATTTCGAGTACGCGGATTATATCTTCTCCACCCAGCCTTACCTGGATCGCACTACCGCGCTTGCCGTTGTAACAGCGAAGACCGCACTCGAAGATGCTGGCCTGGCCCTGCCCCTCGGGGCGGATTCCCCCGACCCTGTCGGCCTCTGCTTCGGCTCCTGCTGGGGATGTTATAACAGCATCGAACGCTTCTCCGCGCCGCTCCTGGCCGGCAAGCCCAAGACTGCGCAGGGATTGGTCTTCATGCACAGCTTCCCCAACAGCCCCGCGAGCCTGATCTCCATCGAGTTCGGGCTGCATGGCTTTGCCAGTGTTACCTCAGGGAGCCGGCTGGCAGGGTTGTGGGCGATTGAAGAAGCCCTGAGCGCCATCCGCGAAGGCACTTCCTCCTGCATCCTCGCCGGGGCCTCCGAAGCCTTGAGCGCGCCGGTCTTTGCGCATTATGGGGAAAAGAATGAGCTCTCCGGAGGCAAGGCCCCGCAGCCTTTTTCCAAAAATGCTGAGGGCACAATTCTTGGCGAAGGCGCCGTCTTCTTCCTATTGGAGAGTGCAGCGCACGCGCAGAACCGCAATGCTAAGATCCTGGGATGGATAGAGGACTGTGAACTGTCTAAGCCCGATACTGAGTATGAAATTTCTAAAAATATTTATTCCTGCGCCCCCGGTATCTCTGCAATTGACACCCTGGAGCAGAGTTGGCTGGATCATATCGGCTGTGAGAATGCCCCGTCGCTGGCCCCGCTCCTGGGTGACGCCCTGGCAGTCAATCCCCTCTATGCCCTGGCCGTGACGGTAGGAGAAGGGATGGAATCTGCCGCCATCCTCCAGGCCTCGCCGGAAGGGGTGGGCCTCTTACATTATACTTCCCGTCCTTAAGTGGAATAACCCGGTAAGATTTTTAATGTTGCTTGCGCTGTGAGTATGACAATAATCCGAGGTTACCTCGGTACTTCGCTACGGTCCGCCGGACTATCTCTATCCCCTCAGCCTTAAGCAGTTTGACAATCTGGGCGTCTTTGAGCGGTGCCCTGGGATCTTCATTTTCAATTAATTCTTTAATCCGCCCCATGATCTGCACATTGCTGGTGCTGCCCATCTCCTCGTTGGCTCTGCTCATCTGCCGGGTAAACATCTCCCGCAAAGCGATCACGCCGCGCGGGGTCTGCGCGTACTTATCCTTAACCGCCCGGCTGACTGTGGAGATATCAATGCCGACATCATCGGAAACGGTCTGCATCATTAGCGGCCCCGGGCGATCCACCGTTCCGATCAGAAAGTCCTTTTGATGCTCAACGATTGACCGGGTAACATTCATGAGCGTTCGCTTGCGTTGTTGGATTGCGTAGATAATCCAGTCCGCGTTGACCAGGCGCTCGCGCAGATATTTTTTGGTTTCCGCCGGCTGTTTTTTTGCCTTGATGGCATCCCGATAAGAAGCGCTGACCCTGAGTTCCGGCAGGTTGCCATGGTTAAGGCTGATGATGAATTCCCCTTTTTCCAGGCGGATAACTATATCCGGCACAATCGGCAATTCGTCCAACTGGCCAAACTCTAGGCCGGGGCTGGGCTTAAGCGTCCGGATGAATTCCAGCGCCTCCTTGATCTCATCCAGCGTGGCTCCCATTGCCCGCGCGACCTTGGGAAGCCGGTTGGCCGCGATATCATCCAGATGCTGTTCGATTAATTTATATTCAAAATCATGATAGCCTTTTTCATAACCGGTCATGGCTTTGATTTGTAACAACAGGCATTCCTTGAGTGATGCCGCGCCAATCCCCGGGGGATCGAGTTTCTGTACAATCCTCAAGGCCTCTTGCAACTCTGTGACAGTGGGAGGAAATTCCTCGTCTTCATAGGGGAGTTCTTCCAATGGAATCCTGAGATAACCATCGTCTTCCAGGGAGTAGATAATACGCTCGCATAATTCCCGTTGCCGGGGGGGAATTTGCAAATAAGCTAACTGGCTGGCAAGGTGTTGCTGCAATGATTCTCCAGGCGCAGCCGCATTGTCAATCCCATTGTATTCGTCATCATCCCCACCCCGGTATCTACCTCTCGGCGCGGCCTCATCATAGATATCCTGCAAGGAATAATCACTGTCATCAACCACGCTGAAGGTTTCTTCCGTGAGTTGATCTTGTAATTCTGTCTCTTCGGAATCTTCGATCCTGTTTTCTTCCGAGTAATCGTTGTCTTCGCTATAATCGTTTTCAAGCTCCACCATTTCGAGAGCCGGGTTTTCCAATAACTCCTGCCTGACCCGCTGCTCCAAGGCCATCAATGGCAGTTGCAGCATCTCCTGCGTCTGGATCATCTGCGGGACATTAAGCATTGTCTGCCGCATCTGCTGTTGTTGAAACACTCCCATGCGCGGGGTATTCGCCATATTTAGCTTTCAAGTTTGGATGATAAATTTAAATCCTGTCGTAACTTGGAAACAACCATATCCTATGAAACGATTTTTACTCGTCATTGTCAACAGGAAAGCTATTTCTGGAATAAGATTTGATAGTAGAACAATAAAAAACGGCTATGAACTCGAAGAATTCACAGCCGTTAAATGCCTTAACTGCTTTTAAAAAAATAAATTAGCCCGCTATTTCTTGTTGGGCGCGTTATAACCCAGATCCTCGGTAATGGTAACATAACAGCCGTTCGCCCCGGGAACGGCGCCTTTTATCAGCATAACTTGCTTTTCTGGCAATAACTTAACAATCTTAAGGCCTTTGGTTGTGACCTTCGTATTACCCATCTGGCCACACATTTTCTTGCCTTTGAAAACCTTGCCAGGATAAGCGCACTGCCCGATTGAGCCAGGGTGGCGGTGGTGGGTCTTAACGCCGTGTGTCTTCCTGAAACCGCCGAAGTGATGGCGCTTTAAAACTCCGGCAAATCCTTTACCCTTGGTGGTGCCGGAGATCTTGACCTTATCGATCCCCTCAAACACCTCTGCCATCTTCAAAGAATTCCCGGCTTCTTCTGCCGGAATATCCTCGGTGCGGATTTCCTTGACATAAGAACAGGATTCGCCATCGGTCTTGGCATGACCAAGCTCTGCCTTGGTACAACGTTGCTTCTTTTTATTAAACGCCCCTAATTGCAAGGCATTGTAACCGTCGGATTCATCGGTTTTAACTTGTAAGATTCTGTTATCGGGCACTTCAATGACAGTCACTCCGACCCGGAGGCCATTTTCATCGAAAAATTGGGTCATCCCAACCTTCTTGCCCAGCATTCCTTTTGGCATTTGGTCGGCTCCTTAATTCTGCTCGGAGATCAGCTTGATATTGAGGTCGACGCCACGAGGCGGAACAACCTTGCCGATCACTTCGATGGTGCTGGTGGTGGTATCAGTCAAATAAATTACACGCTTGTGAGTGCGGATTTCATATTGCTCGCGGCTTTTCTTATCCGTGTGCGGACTACGGAGAACGGTATAACGTTCAATCCTGGTCGGCAACGGGATTGGCCCCGAAACCCTTGCTCCGGTACTTTTTGCAGCCTCGACGATCTCCAAGCTCCACTTGTCCAGGAGTTCGTGATCGTAGGCCTTGACCCGTATCCGGATCTTTTCGCCCATTGGTTTTCTCCTTCATTTACATCCTGAGTAAAGCCTTAGCGTCTCTCCGCTTCACTCCTCAGAATGAAAACCGTCAATAAAAACACTGCCATAAATCCGTTTTCGGATTTCACAATCACTTTAAATTTTTACTCCACAACCTTACTGACCACGCCACTGCCGACGGTGCGGCCGCCTTCGCGGATGGCGAAGCGGACCTGTTCTTCCATCGCGA